>JAPORK010000018.1 GCA_026710285.1 Endozoicomonadaceae bacterium
TTTTTAGTTGGTAGGAGCTACGCACTATGATTATATTGTACCATTTTTAAAAAACCAGCCCTATAATGTCTGTTTGACCTGAAGGTGTCGGATTTACTATAATGAAACGCTTTATTTTCATCCGCTTAGAAAGGAGATTCCGGCATTTTGAAGTATGGTGGATGTAAAAATACAGAAGAGAAATAAATTTTTTTTAAATCGTTAATTAATATTTATATATAAACTGTGCAATCAGTTAAGAGCAGACTTTATAATGACATGGATTAATAAAACCTTGCTTGGAAAAGCGACTCAATATGAGAGTCGCTATAATAAGAATTTGCTGCATGGTGTTCCCCGGGAAGAAAATCGTAAACTACTGGGTATTAAGGAAAATAACCTACCCTTTAAAGGTGAAGACCTGTGGAATCTGTATGAGCTCAGCTGGCTGAATCCAAAAGGAAAACCGGTTATTGCAACAGCAGAGGTACGTTGTGCGATTAACAGTATTAACCTGATAGAGTCTAAGTCATTTAAACTATATCTTAACTCATTTAATCAGACTCATTTTAATTGTTCCGAGCAGGTTCGCAAAACAATTGAGCAGGATCTGGCTGAAATAGCGCAGGGTGATGTTCGTGTGATATTGTATCCGCTAGCACTAAATACAATTTGCAGTTTTAATGCTTTATGTATTGATGATGAAGATATTGAAATAACTGCTTACACTTTAGACAAAACTATACTTGAAAATGCAGTAATCGAAGAAAATAAAGTGAGTGAATGTTTATGTTCTCACTTGCTAAAATCAAATTGTCTCATAACGGGTCAACCGGACTGGGCAAGTGTTTTTATACGGTATATGGGTCCTGAAATACAGCGGAACAAACTGTTACAATACCTTATCTCTTTCAGACAACACAACGAATTTCATGAACAATGTGTTGAGCGTATATTTATTGATATAAAAAAATATTGCTTTCCTGAGCAATTAACTGTGTATGCCCGTTATACGCGCCGGGGTGGTTTGGATATTAATCCACTGCGCTCTGATCATGAAATAACGGCACATAATATACGCCTTTTGCGTCAGTAAGCCCGGTATACTTTAACCGGGTCTTTATACATTTTCAAAGCAACATAAGCGCACTCTGGTGTCGGTGGTCGTTACAAAATTTACTATTGATTGCAAAATGCTTATGCTATATCTGGTTTCGGACAGAAGGTCAGATGTGTTTATGCATAAGTGTCCATTCCAAAGCTTTCGTTAAAATTGTTTTACTCTAAACTTGGTTAATACTGATTCATAGCAGCTTATATCTAAAAAGAGTGTTGCTTTTTTTAGATAAATATAATGAGTTATGATAAAGTATGCCCATTCAAACTGAAGGTGCTGGATTCACTTTTTCGTGACTACTGTTGTTACAACACTTTGGACAGTTTTTGTAAGTTGTTGGTTTTAAAAGAATTTATTTTTCATCTTACTGTAAAAAATATCTTTAAAAATCAATAGATTACAGTTTAACCCATGGTAGGTTTTTAAAAACTGTCCGAAGTATTGGTTGTTAAAGAGTTACACAAAAATAAAATTTAGTGCTTTGAAATTTTCCAAAAATATTATTTTTATAAATTAACATAACAGGGATACTAAATTCCATGGGCAGAAAGTATAAAGTGCATTTAACCTTAATGATTCCTTTTTTATTTTTAAGTAATAGCTGCCTGGCGGGGAAAAAAGTTGTTATCGTGGGTTCATATCGTAAACATTTGGCTGAAGTACTTGATGTTAAAGAAAAACTGCAAGCTAATGGTTATATCGTATTGGAGCCAGGTAATGGAAAAGTTATTAATCCAGGAAGTGAATTTGTTATCCTGGAAAGCGATACCAAAAATAAAAAAGAAATAACTGAAGAAGATATGCAAGAGATTGAAAACAGGTTTTTAAATCATATCTGTGAAGCCGATATTGTCTACGTTGTTAATAAAGGTGATTATATCGGCTTATCCGCTGCCGTTGAAATTGGTTATGCAAAAGCACTTAACAAGCTTATTTATTGTACAGATACCCCTGCTGATTATGGTCTTAGGGTATCACTGGCTGATACTATTAAGCCTGTGGAACAATTGCTTAGCGATAATTTGTCACATACAGATAAGGTTAAAGAACTAGACCTGAAAAGCCAAGATGTCTGAGTGCGCTTTGGAACAGACTGTTCAGAAGAGGACGTAACATTTGAATTAAAGTTATTTGTAGCATTATGCTATACTCACTTCGTCAAGAAGTGATTATAAGCATTTTTTATCTCTTTATCAAATGAAGCCCCTTCTTGTTTATTCCGCTTTGATTATCTGCTCTTAGCTTAAACCTTATTTGAACTAAATCTTTTTTGGAGAATAAATAATGTTAACAGTTATGAAAACAATCGTGCTCACTACATTTATTTTATTAACAATATCTCCTGTTTTTGCAGCATATAAAGATTCACATAAAAACACGCTAACATACCCAGATTATTACAGTGTGTATTGTAGTAATGGTAAACATACCGTTTGTTGGTGTTTTGATATAACACAAGAAAATAACTGGCAATGTGATGCAACTAAGCAATCCTTTCATATAAGCAAGAAGTACCTGAAAAGAGTTAAGACGCGTATATCCTGGTATACATGCCAATTTAAGTCTTTAGAGGATGCAGACAGATTACTTGGTAGTAGAGTATGCAAGATTATTTGAAAAACCTCAGTTCAGAGATTTGTTGGCACAATATACTATGTTCTATGCCATTATTTTCAAAAATACGCTGTCATCCTGTGACAGTCAGAATTCATTTGTCGTTTGATACTTTACCCAAGGATTTTTGGTCATTCCTGAGAAGGAACAGGAGAGTGAAAAAGTTATTAATCCGGGAAGTGAATTTGTTATCCTGGAAAGCGATACCAGAAATAAAAAAGAAATGGCTGAAGAAGATATGCAAGAGACTGAAAACAGGTTTTTAAATCATATCTGTGAGGTCGATATTGTCTGCGTTGTTAAAAAGATGGTTATCATAACAAAAAATAGCTAAGAGAGCGTAGGCGTGGTTTCTTATCACATTGCTAACCACGGATATACTCATCCAATCTGGAAATACCGGGTTCAATTCATCACAAGCTATTATTACTAAAAGATGATACAAAATTAAAACCCGGTATTCTAAAGTTAAATGAGTCGATAACCCCTTTTAATCTTTACGAATATGACAGACCAGACATGAGTGTTTAGCTTTATCACCTTTGGCAGTATACACCGGTCCCTTTGATTGCCAGAGGAACATCTTCCTTCACGTCATCCATAATTTTGTTTGCCAGATCAGCCCCAAACTCACAGTTGTTAAGATGGTCTAGCAGCACAACAGGAAGACTATCATCTAGTACAAGGCCATCCGCAAATGTGTCTAAAAGGGCATTAGAATATTCATATGGTGAAGATCGCACTTCTTCAACCTCGTCGAATCTAATTCTTTTTATAGCATTCTTTGCATGCAATTTCTTTGCCAGCTCTTCTGCATTCCTCCCCGTTATTATTTTTCGCAGTTCCATATAGTTTTTTCTTACTACCTCATTTATTACTTTATGCCTTTTGGAGATGTCTTTCACTAACTCCAGAGTATCCTTACACTCTTTAGCTAATTGTTTACATTCCCCATCGCCTTTCACTGCAGCAGGATTATCTTTTTTGGTAGCAGAGGCGGTCTGATAATTGCTCGGTAAATCGTCATCAACAAAAGAAAATGGATCAAAGTTAAGCACATAAACAACGATTTCATTAAGGGTTTTAACTATATCCTGGCTTTGTGCATTTGTTTCTTTTTCGTTTCTTTTGTAAATTTTGATAAACTCTTTGCAAAAGGCTTTTCTTAACTGTGTCTCAGGCTTCAGTTTGTATTTATGCCCGCCAGCATCAATTGTAATATATTCAAAATCTGTCGTAATCATGTTAAAATAAACATCATTATGAGAATTTCGTCTGAAAAGGTTTAACAAGGAGCTAAGTGAGTTTGTATTTTCATTATCAGTAGGGCAATATATGGGATTGCAGTTGTCTGATAGCGACTGAAGAACGTCTATCAGATCTCACGTTTTATTGTTATACTGGACAGATCTTAATGGATGAAATAGTTCTGGAGATGCTATTCGACGTACTGTTTTTAGATTTTCTTGGGAAATTTTACTTTGTTGAACGTCTTCAGGCCAGGCGCTGTCTAAATCTTTTGCTTTGCTATTAACAATTTTGCATATTTCCCTCAAAGTAGTATCGTGACTGTTTAGTTCATCTTTATACGGATCCAGTTGATCTTCTTCTGTACGTGTGTTAGCAATCTCTTCCCATCGAGCCATGAAAATACGAAACAGATGAGCTTTCGCCTCATCTTTGTTACTAAACGAGGATAATGAGATATTTTCTTCTGTGGATAAGGCTGAGATTAATTGAAAGCTTGAATCTGAAGACACACTACTGTTTGAGCGAAGGCTTTTATTGTCCGGTAATGCGAGATTTTTCTGACTTTCACACTCACAGTATGAAGGAGGTTGTGTCCTTTTATTTCTGCTATCAAAAAGGAGTTCTGCTACTTTAGAAAAAGTCTCACTGTCTGGCTTGTGTATAATTTCCATATATTCCCCGGGAAGTATATCACAATTCAAAAATTTAAATATATCTATCCAATTTAGTTTACTCCAATCAATACGTGCATCTTTAATCCTTTTTTCCAGATATTCCAAAGTGTTTTGCAGTTTTATTCTTGCGTTTACTCCGGAAGTTTTTTCACTAATTGCTGCGTTATAAGGTGCTGCTTTACTAACTGGCGTACTCCTTTTTGTTATAACGGGCATTGCTGATGCAGTTTCATTTAAAAGCAAAGCTGATAAGATAAACGTTTAAATTCCTTTATTTATTGTCATACTCAAACAATCTTTTGTTATTAAAAATTACTATTAAAAACCCAATATAGCTGGTTTATTCATTATCACATTTTGACAAAAGTTATATCCAACCTTTATCAGGGAGGTTATTGTCTTATTTTTTTTCTTCTTTTCAAGCTTTTGTTTTAAAAATTATTTTTGCATTAATATATCGTATTTTACATGTAGAAATAATTGATTAATAAACCATTCTATAAAAACGACATTATTCATAAAAAAATAAATTTTATGCAAAAATGTCTTTTTTTATTTTTTATCTGACACGCCGTAAAACTCCGTCCTTCAGGGCGG
>JAPORK010000499.1 GCA_026710285.1 Endozoicomonadaceae bacterium
ACAGATGGAAAATTAACAGGGAACTGACTACACATTGCTATAAAAAACTCCATACGATTTTATGTTTTAACTAATTGAATTATAACATAAAACCTGCTAAAAATCTCTTTTAGGTATGAAATATTCGGGTTAGCCACAGCCTTTGCCGGAGACTAATGAACAAACAGTTTTAAAACCTCTCTTGCTCCCACATAAGACAAATGACCACCTGCGAATAACGGACCTTCTTTCGTGGCAACTTTTATCTGTTTATCTTTATATAAAGCGTTGATTACTCTTATTTTATGCAGTTTCGGGTGATCCGGAAGGTAGCTGTCCAGCTTTTCTGACCGGGAAAAAGCTTTTTCATACGACTTTTGGTGATACACCCAAATATCTCTGTTCATCTCTTTGGCGTCTGACTTAAACTTATTAAAACCTCGCAACGGCTTTAGCAGGTCTTGAGTACCACAAGCAGTATAAGGATAGACAACATATACTGTGTGCCCTCTGTTCAGCAGCTCGATTATATTCTCAGCATAGCTTTTCCAGGCAAGCTCAGGATCTGCGGTTTCACCACCAGTAAAGCCCTTTTTATAAGCATCAACAGGATTTTCAACTCTTTTTTTAACCGCAGAAAATAAATCATAGTTGGCCGCAATAATAATGTTTTTCCTGTCCATAAACTTATTAATCTCTTTCCAACGCATTTCATTTACCACCGGACAGATCGCCTGATTTCCAATCCAGATATCAGCGGAGATAAACGGACATTGCTCATGAGAAAAATCAATCAACCCATGCCCACGCAACTTTAACATCTGTAACAGCTCCGGTGCCAGCTGACCGGCAAAACTATCACCAATAAGCACCCATGATTTATCACCAAAGCCACAAGCTGTATCAGGACGGCGCATATTACACATACTTTGCGTATTGCCATAAAAATTAATACCGGGGTTTTCTTTGTCTTCAAGTTTTCTAAATTGACAAATACTGCTCACCTCATTGATCTGTTTTATTCTGCCTCTTAACTGAGAAGAAAAACCATGATACTCAAGAGCCAGCACAGAGAAGGAAAAACAAAGAGCTGTCAAAACAGACAGGAAAGCAAATTTCTTTTTTGCAAACGTCCGTGTTCTGAAGGGTTTTTCAATCCAGCTATAAGTCAGCCAGGCACAGACAAAACAAACAGCAATTAACAACAACAGATGCTTATAACCAGGGTAAACGCCATGCGTAAAAACGAATAATCTGGAAAACACCAACACAGGTTGATGCCACAAATAAAGCGAATAAGAAATCAAACCTGTCCATACAACGAATCTGATTGAAAGCAACCTTGTTATTAACTCTTCTTTTTGTGCAAACATAATAATCAGGCAGGTTCCGACAACAGGCAACAACGTAATCAGCGAAGGGTTTGCTGCTTTATCATCTACAAAAAGAAAGCTGTAGCCAATAAGCCCCCCCCCAGAGGCGGCATTATTTTTGCTAATCCGGCGCCGACGGAGCGCCTGAAAAAAGCTGTCTCTCCCGGTACGAAAAAGGTAATCAGTCCCCCTGCAAGCAACTCCCACGCTCTGAAGGGCAGCAAATAAAAAGTTTTGGACGGATAACCCGGAGCAAGCAGAACGGCAGAGAAAAAAGAAAGCAGCGTTAACGCAAGCAGCAGAAGAAACAGGTATCTCTTAAAATATTTGCAGATCAACCAGATAAAAGCAGGACAGATAAGGTAGAACTGACATTCCACTGACAAACTCCATGTGTGTAACAGCGGTTTATAAACACTGGCGGCTGCGGTATAGCTATCCTCTCCATAAAAAAAATAGTTAGAATAAAAACCCAGAGAAGCTTTTAACGACTGTACATAAGCTATCATCTCTTCTGGTAGCAAGATGATATACGCAGCCGCCGAAACAACTGTTAGTACAACGATCAGTGCAGGCAGAATTCTTTTCGCTCTCCTTACATAAAAGTCAGCAAAAGAAAAAGCATTATTGTTTATCTGCTCTCTGATGATACCGGTGATCAAATAACCTGAAAGTACAAAAAGTACATCAACACCAAACAACCCACCACAACAAAAAGGGATTGTTTTTATAGATGTTTTTGCGTGGTAAAGAATGACTGCAATCACAGCCACCGCTCTTAGTCCGTCAAGCTCTTTTCTGTAAGAAACCATATAGAATGAATCCAGTCCACAAACATATAATTCTAAACAAAAAAAAATTACAAAAGCAAGGGGGTCTTAAGAAAGGCAGTAGCGGGATTTCGTTTGAGTCAGTTTATTGTGGATATGTTCTTTTGAAGCTGGTGCTCACGACCGGAATCGAACCGGTGACCTCACCCTTACCAAGGGTGCGCTCTACCTACTGAGCCACGCGAGCATAAAGACTACTTGCAGATTATTAGCTCAGGTTTGAGCTGGAGCGGGTAGCGGGAATCGAACCCGCATCATCAGCTTGGAAGGCTGAGGTGCTACCATTGTACCATACCCGCAAAGTACTTTCCGTGCAATTTTGACCAAATAAAACAGCTCTTGTTTTTAAGCTCAGCCTAAAATTCATGGTGGTGGGGGCTGGATTTGAACCAGCGAAGCTTTCGCGTCAGATTTACAGTCTGATCCCTTTGACCACTCGGGAACCCCACCATGATACCTAATGAGAAGAAATTTTAACTGTTTAATAGCGCTTGTCAATAATTTTTATTAATGATCACTATAATTTTGTTAATCAGATCCTGACAAAAAAGCACAAGAACCGTTAATAATTGCCAAAATACCCGCCTGCACAAGTTGACTGCAGGTTAAATTTTTTTGTTTTTTGTTTTTTATTTTTTATTTTTTTATCAAACCACCTAACTCACTTTAAACCTTATCTCTTAGTCACACCTTTTAAGCTCCAGTTTTATCCACAGGTTTATCTTCTGCTAAACATACCAGCCTCCGCTGAACGCACCGCAGGCTGTGGACAACTGGTTTTACAGGAATGAGCAGTCTGCACCTTTGTCCTACCTACATCGAGGGCTGAGCCTATCAAAGCACGGCTGTGCTTTATATCCTCAAGTCTTCGACAAGCTCAGCCCACACGGGTTCAGCAAAGATTGATATGTTCATCAGAAGATAAACCTGTGGATAAAAACCGGAGCTTAAAAGGTGTGACTAACAAACTTTGCTCAGTCGACAGATCCCTGCAACCATGTGGTTGTGAGTTTTTGCTCCCCTTTTACGGCTTCCACAAGCTCAGCATGCGGACATGGTTTTTTTGGCGCCACCCTAAAGCTGATGCTGTCTGAATTCATCTGTGCCTGTTTGTTTCTCCCGGATAATATTAACTTTTATTGAAAGCTTTACGTGTGAAAGGCAACCTTAAGCAGGGTTAGGAACATCAATAAATTCATGTTCAATATCTTGTGTTTTTTGCAACCATTCCCCCAAGGCCATAACACCATAACGCTCTGTGGCATGGTGACCTGCAGCAATATAATGAATTCCCGCCTCTCTTGCAATATGCACAGTTCGCTCTGAAATCTCACCACTCACAAACACATCTGCATTTCTTTCTATTGCCAGATCAATATAGTCTTGTGCGGCCCCGGTACACAAGGCAACAGTGCGTACCTGGTGTTGTCCACCCTCAACAACAAGTGGCTGTCGATCAACAGTGTTGCCAATTTTTTCAGCAAAATCAAAAACAGAAACAGGTTCAGCAAGCTCACCCACATTTCCTGTTGGGTTATCTGTGTTCAGATCAAGACCACCGGTTATATTTATGTTCAGCATTTCGGCCAGCTGTGCGTTGTTGCCCAGCGTGGGATGAGCATCCAAAGGAAGATGGTAAGCTAACAGACTTATTTGATTAAGCAGCAGCTTACTAATGCGCCGCTGTTTTATTCCGGTTATGCATGGGTTTTCATTTTTCCAAAAGTAGCCGTGATGGACCAGCACAGCATCAGCTTTCTGCTTTATAGCTTCATCTAAAAGGCGTTCACAGGCAGTGACGCCGGAGATAATTTTGTGTACTTCTGCTTTTCCTTCAACCTGCAAACCGTTTGGTGCATAATCTGTATATCGCCAGGGTTTTAGTTCTTGGTTAAGAATATTCGCCAGGTTTTTTAATGTGATACTCATCTCATTTTCCTGTGTGTGTTGGGTGAATTATCATATAGGAAGATCACTTTTGCTAGGAAGATCACTTTTGCTCTTACCTGCTTCTGGTTTGTGACCAGTAAAATATGATCAGCATACTTCCGACAGCCTTATAATAAACCGTCTTCTTCTGTTTGCATAATATTGTCCGGTAAATGAAACACTTTGCTGAAATCGTCAATTTTGTTTGAAAGCGTTGCGACACCTGGACGCCTGGTCCGCAACTTTTTTTGGTGCAGATAAGCTTCATGGAAAAGTTGCATGCACTCATCTTCCATCAAAGGTCCTTCAACAGTTACAGGTGATTTGGTAAAGGTTTTATTTAGTTCTCGTGAAGATATCTGCTCGCCCCACCCCCACTGTTTATACAAAACTGCATGCCGAACACCAAACACAACCCTGACAACAGAAAAACCAAGGAAGTTCGCCCAAACCAGGCTTGACAGGCTTAAAGGGTCACATTCACAGGTTGTATAAAGCGTCATCTCTTTTCCGCTATCCCTGTAATGCGAAAACCTTGTAGCCAGCAGGTGTACACAGTGAGATTCTGCATGAAAAATAGGGCTAATGTGCGCAGCATCTGTCGCCATGATTAAAATTTTTCCTGATTCATTGTCAACCAAAACTGCGGAAAAAGGCCATATTTTATTTGTGCTTTTAGCAAAAGAAATAGCTTTTTCCATATATTCGTTGTCGTTCATTTTTATAGCTCTTGTTATTTGTGATCAATAACAGCAAACCTGGAGATTTATCTGTTAAGTGCTAACAGTATATTCTGATTAGCTGACTTTTCTTTAAATTTTTAATTTCATTAAAATAATCACGTGTTTAGTTGGCTGACCAGAAGCGCAACTATCGCTTAATAATTCCAGGCATTCTGGATAAAAAGCTACCTGCACACATGCTGTTTGGTCATGTAGAAGTGAATCAACACTTGCCTTTGCGTTCAACTTTTTTCTCATTATTCACTACAAAACGCATGTGAACAAAAAACTTCCCGGCAACTTTGGGCACAACTCCACAAGCTTGCTCAAAATCAAGGTTTTCGACATACCGGTACGACGTTTCCACTC
>JAPORK010000045.1 GCA_026710285.1 Endozoicomonadaceae bacterium
CGCTGTGGGCTTCGACAAACTCAGCCCACGGTTTATGCCAAAAAGGCTGGATATTCAGTAGCAGGCAACCTGCCAGGATAAAGTTAGTATCTAAAAAATGTGACTAAGAGACAGTCTTTAGGGAGGGGCAAAAACAGGTCCTCACAATTTTTCTTTTCTGATGTTGCTTCAAATTCTGCCTTATCAAAAGGCAGGACACCATGATTATCCGGATTTTTACTGAGTACCAGTTATTGTATTTTTACACGACAATGATTTTTCTTTGCGCTGCCATTTACAAGATTTAGCTTTCAGAGTGTCACACAGAGATATAATTTCAGCATCATCTCTTTTTTCGCACTGTTCTGTGACCAGTTCCTTTGTATAAGCGTCATTCTCTAACAGTGCTTTTATCTCATTATCTTCAATATTATCAACTAGGAAGCGTAATAATGCATTGTTCACAGCTTTTGAATCATAAGGTTTAAAAGTAATTTGTGGATAAGTAGATAATACAGGAAAGAAAACAATAGGGTCCTTTCTTTTTGTAACGGCTTCTGTTGTGGTTTCCAGATTACTTATACGATCATCAATAAACAGTATATTATCTGGTTTTTGTAATTTTCCTGAATCGAGTAATTTTGTTAATGCTTCACCTTTTGTGGAGGTAACGCCAATAAAAACCACACCTTTTTTAATAAAAAGTGGATGTCTATCTTTACCCATTTCTATTTCATCATCAGGCACCTGGCTGAAATTGACATTCAATTTTTGCAACCATTTAATTGTATCTGGAATTAAGTCGTTTTCTCTTGATGTAAATCCAAGCACAGTACATCCTTCACTTTTTAATAACTCAATGGCTTCTGGCAGTTGCTCATCTGTAAGGTGGAAATCACGATTGAGAAAAGCGGCGTGTGTGAACAGTGGAGTAACACGAAGTTCTACATTTACAGAGGATAATTCAGGGTGTTTTTTTATCTGTTCTTCACACAGACTATAATAATTGTTTGGATAAAGCCAACCATCTGCAGAAGTGCTAAGTACTGTCTCATCTAAATCCAGTAAAATAAGGGTATCTTTTGTCAATGGCTGTTTTTTCATCCAATCTAACAAGAATGCTCCGGGAGTAGAGGTTTTACTGTAGTCGCCTCCTTGTTGTTTAATTGTATTATCTTTACCAGCTAAAACCGTTAATGAAATGAACAGCAGTATTAGTGTTGTTATAAAGCTAAAAATTTTTTGCATATCTGAGCCTCTTTTTTATAATAATTAAATATTAAACAGTGCACTTTCAATATATAAAGATATTGAAAATCTTTTGCAGGCATAATCGACATAATTATTGAAAATAAAAAAATCAAATAAAAACAAAAGATACACTGTAAATACCAATGGATTTTTGCTTTCACAGGAATCCGGAAATTTCCAAATTTTTTCACATCTAACCAAATACTTGTATAAGAGTATATATTTTAATCCGGAAAATTTAATCTGGGGAAATAGTTTTATCGAAATATATTTTCTCAGAGACAGAACTTTTTAACCTGGTTTTTATCTAAACTATTAGGTGATGGTTAATTGTTTTCAAAAAAATGATAGTTTGTTTCTTCAAAAATTTGTATTTATTTACCTATCTGTTTCCATATTTTAATTTTTGATAGTCTTTTTAAAGACAAAAATATCTTTATGGATCGAATTTCTTTGATTTTTCATTAAGTTTTTTTTGTTGCGTAGCACTACTGTATGCGTCACAAAGAATAAATAACTTTTGTCACTTCTCATCATTTTCACTTTTTATAAAAGATTCTGAGCCTCTTATTGGTGGTAACTTTAGAACACATACTGATAAAATCATAATCTTTTTGTGTCCTGTAGAATGATGCTTTCACCTTTAAAGCAAATAGTGTTTTAAAAAGTCTCCTTCATGTTTTATTTTCAGTAAAACATCTGTTATGTGCACAGGAAAGGATTTCAGGTGTTTATTCATCTTTGTCTGATTGCAGTTTTCCGGATGGTTCAAATAAATGCTTTATAACATTTTCCATTGTTTTTGATAGTCAATACTTCGAACAATTTTTAAAAACCTACCGTGGGTTAAACTGTAAGCTATTGATTTTTAAGGATATTTTTTACAGTAAGATGAAAGATAAATTCTTTTAAAATCAATAACTTACAAAAACTGTCCAAAGTGTTGATAGTGAAAAATTTAACAAAGTAAAAAATCTTTATTATTTTTAGGGGGTTCATATGTCTTTCTTAATAAAATTTGTCGTTATGCTAACAGCTTTTAGTTATGTGCTGAATATTTATGCAAAAAAAGAGCACTATAATACCGTTATATTTAATGGTGAAAACAGTACTATTAAGGTTGATTGTGTAACGTTTACGGTAACGGATTACCGTGTAAATCCTTCTCAACCAAGTCATATTGAAATCGGCAAACAGCTGTCTCACTATGATTCAAATCTGCTGACATTAACAGCGAGAGCAGGCAGAAAAAGATCTAAAACTGTAGCAAAATATTTTAATGATCAGGTAGGTAAAGACAATTCAGAAGGGCAATATTTTGGCAGGCTCAATTTTGCAATAAGAGGGACGCTGGCACTTTTTCAGAAGTTTCAGGGTCGTTCGTGTACTCGTAAAATTGTTGAGTTCAGGGATATTTTTTTGGCGCAGGGAAATTCTTTATTTTCTAATTATTGGGTAGTAGGAGGAAAAAATTGTTTTCATCCTCATCACAGTGACCAAATAAACTGTAGGGTTGACTATAATCCAACCGGGCTTTTTTGGTCGTTGGGAATAATTGAAGGTACGCACAGCACGATTGACATAATTGGCAATGAAAAAAATTATCGGAAGAAGTGGTGGGTGACTCCGTAATTTTTGTTAACCTGTCTTTGTGTTCTTTTTGCTTGTTATCTCATCCCTGCTTAAGCAGGAATGGTTGATCTGTATGCAATTCTTCAGGACCGGTTTGTCCGGCTTTGTAAATGAAGGTAATGCATGCAGGCTTTAACTACGGTCTGCACGTTTGCGTTCATTCTCTGTTAGCAGTTTTTTCCGTAAACGAATACTATGCGGCGTTACCTCTACGAGTTCATCATCAGCTATAAATTCAAGCGCCTGTTCCAGTGTATGGCGAATCGGTGAAGTCAGCATAATATTTTCATCAGAACCTGCTGCCCGAATATTGGTGAGTTGTTTGGCTTTTGTAGGGTTCACAGTCAGATCATTATTGCGGCTGTGCTCACCGATAATCATGCCTTCATAAACATCTTCAGAAGGTCCAATAAATAGCCGTCCCCGATCCTGAAGGTTGAATAGTGCATAACCTAATGCTTTACCCTGAACTTTTGAAATGAGTACACCGTTTTTACGTTTTGCTACGGCTCCCACTTTTACCGGACCATAATGATCAAAGATACTGGTTAGAATACCGCTACCGGATGTAAGTGTCAGAAAGAGTGAACGAAAACCGATCAAACCTCTTGCTGGCATGATGAAATCAAGACGTACACGTCTTTTACCATCAGGCTGCATATTAGTTAGTTCAGCTTTGCGGTTACCCATCTCTTCCATGATGGCACCCTGATGCTGTTCTTCAATATCAGCCACCACATTTTCATAGGGTTCTTCTTTAACACCATCGTTATCTCTGATGATAACTTCTGGTCGCGAGACACCTATTTCAAAACCTTCTCTTCTCATGGTTTCAATTAATACCGAAAGATGTAATTCTCCACGACCAGAAACAATAAATTTATCGGCATCGCTGCCCTGTCTGACTCGTAATGCTACGTTGTGTAGTAGCTCTTTTTCCAGGCGATCTTTAATATTGCGAGAAGTCAGAAATTTACCGTCTTTGCCTGCAAAGGGTGAATTGTTGACCATAAAAGTCATGCTGACAGTAGGTTCATCTACGGTCAGTGGAGGCAGTGCTTCTGGTGTTTTGGGGTCGCAGAGAGTATCAGAAATGTTTAAGCCTTCGATACCGGTAATACAGACAATGTCTCCGGCTTCAGCTCGTTCTGTGTCAATACGGTTAAGGCCGGAGTGGCTCATCACCTGTAAGATACGTGCGTTACGCTTGTTACCTTCTCTGCTGATCAGGCAGACAGGCGTGTTAGGGGTTAACACTCCACGTGTAATACGCCCAATACCAATAACACCAACATAGCTGTTGTAGTCCAGAGAGCTGATCTGCATTTGTAAAGGACCTTCTGCATCGACTTCAGGGACCGGAACATTATTGACGATCATTTCAAATAGTGGTGTCATGTCATCAGCCATATGTTCAGGATCTTCACCGGCAATACCGTTAATAGCAGAAGTATAGATAACTGGAAAATCTAATTGTTCTTCGGTGGCTCCGAGGCGATCGAACAGATCAAATACTTCACCTATTGCCCAGTCAGGGCGGGCGCTTTCGCGATCTATTTTGTTGATAACTACAATAGGTTTAAGTCCACGCTCAAAGGCTTTTTGGGTGACAAACCGTGTTTGTGGCATGGGTCCGTCCACGGCATCAACCATAAGTAACACTGAGTCGACCATTGATAAAACCCGCTCTACTTCACCACCAAAATCAGCATGCCCGGGTGTATCGACAATATTGATGTGATAATCATTCCAGTTAAGCGCTGTATTTTTAGCAAGTATAGTAATACCGCGTTCTTTTTCCTGGTCGTTAAAATCCATGATGCGGTCAGCACCGAGATCTTTTCGGTCAAGTGTACCTGATTGCTGGAGCAGTTTATCTACCAGCGTTGTTTTGCCGTGATCAACATGGGCAATAATGGCCAGGTTGCGTAAAGTTTTTTGAGAATTTTTTTGTGTCATAAAATTTAAAATAAAACCGCTCTGTGAATATATAATTTCGTAATTATGATGACACTATATAATAGTGGAATACATAAAATAGAAAGTTTTAAATAAATTTTATCAAAAAGTTTATTGATTTGATATAGGTATTCATACCTTTTATTTGCTATGTATATTAACGGCAGATGGGTTAAATCAGTCAATTAGGGGATAAAAAATGGTATCAGAAAAATTCTGCATCGTGCTGACAACAACGAGTAACCAGAAAAGCAGCGAGAGGCTTATCAATGAACTACTTAAAAAAAAATTAGCTGCCTGTATTCAAGTTATGCCTATTAACAGTCACTATGTCTGGGAAGGTGAAGTGTGTAACCAGAAT
>JAPORK010000364.1 GCA_026710285.1 Endozoicomonadaceae bacterium
CTCCTTAAATATTACCAGTTTGATGGTCTCACATGACTTACATGAAACGATCAGTATCGCCGATCATCTCATCCTACTTGGTGAAGGAAAAGTCATTGCTACAGGAACTCCGGAAATGTTAAAAGCATCAAAAAATACTTTTGTAAAACAGTTTATGACAGGCAACCCAGATGGTCCTGTCCCGTTTCATTATCCGGCAACAGAGTATACCAGGGAACTGTTACGAGGTACTAATGACAGCACAATTATTTAATAAACTTGCAAAACTAGGTAGTGCAGGCATTGAATTTATCCGCAGCATTGGTTTTTCTGGAATAATGCTAGTTCGTTCTATTTGTGGTCGCTATAAGCATGGCAGCATGTCAGCATTAATTGTTGAACAATTATATGCATCGGGTGTTTTGTCATTAATTATTATCTGTATATCGGGTATTTTTATTGGCATGGTCCTCGGTCTGCAAGGATACACTATCTTAAACAGATATGGTTCCTCTAATGCAGTAGGTCAGCTGGTTGCACTTAGCTTGTTAAGAGAGCTTGGACCTGTTGTAACTGCATTACTATTTGCAGGACGAGCAGGTTCTGCTTTAGCAGCTGAAATAGCCTTAATGAAGGCAACAGAACAGTTGTCGAGTATGGAGATGATAGGTGTTGATCCATTCAGAAGAATCATTGCTCCAAGATTCTGGGGTGGTTTAATCAGTTTACCTTTACTCAATTGTATTTTTATTATCGTTGGTATCTGGGGAAGTTCCGTCGTTGGAGTAGACTGGCTGGGCATTGACTCAGGATCATTTTGGGTTAATATGCAAAATGCAGTTAGTTTTGAATCAGATGTTTTCGGAGGAATTATTAAAAGTGTTGTGTTCGGATTTGTCGTTACGTGGATTGCTGTTTTTCAGGGATACACAGCAACACCTACTGCTGAAGGTACCAGTTTGTCGACAACGCGTACTGTTGTTTATTCTTCTCTGGCTGTTCTTGGGCTTGATTTTATTCTTACTGCCGTTATGTTTGGGGGTCTGTAATAATGCGGATAAGAGCAATTGAAACAGGTGTTGGCATTTTTATGCTTGCTGGCATTTTTTCTCTTATACTTCTTGGGTTTAAAGTGAGTAACTTATCGTTAACACCCAATCACCAAACCTATACGCTCTATGCAGAATTTGACAATATAGGCTCTTTGAATGATCGGGCACGTATTGCCATTGGAGGTGTAACCATAGGCAGAGTGAGTAATATTATATTAAATAAGAAAACTTATATGGCAAAAGTGACTCTAAATATAGATAACAAGATTGATAATATTCCTGTTGACAGTACTGCTGCGATTATGACAGCAGGTCTGCTTGGAGAGAAATATATTGCAATTAGCATTGGTGGAGAAAATCGCTATCTCAAACCCGGGGATACATTTTCTGACACGCAATCTGCTTTGATACTGGAAAATTTGATTGGCAAATTTTTACTTAAATCAGGGGCTTCCGGCGCGCAGTCAAATACAGTTATTTCGGGTAATCATGAGCAATTCTAAAGTCAATAAAAATAAACTTTGCTTATTGTAATCCATTGGATATTTAGCGTATTATGGCAGTATACGGGATTGGAGCAATTTTTACATCAACACCGGAGGATAACAATTTTCATGGGTGAAATATTAGTGCATTTTATCTACTCTGATAATTTAAGAACTATAATTAAGCACTATCCGGTAGCCGGGTAAACAATGGTAAACTAGTAATTACCCGGTAAGTAATGTATTTTAGAAATGATGAATGCAGGAGACGCTTAAAAAAAGAGCGACTGATATAACTGTTTAGGCTGGAAGTGTTTGATTTTTCAGTAATTTCTGCAACAAAAAGGCTAAACAAAGATAAAATTCAGTACTTTGCAGTTGAATAGATATGGAAATATCTACATTTAAACATAGGTCAATGTGCAATTAAGATGATTAAATTTTTAAATGCATAAGTACAAAAAAATAGCAATAATAATATAATTAACACACTTAATTCATTTGTGTTAACTAAATGAATTTTTCACAGGGATTAAGTTCGTTGATAAAAAAATAACAATACCGATATTTTCAGTTTGTTGTTGTATAATAGCTATTGCTCTCCACCTGACAATGTAAAGAGAATAAATATGAGCTTTCAACGTTATTTTAAGATCATTTTCATTACAACAGTCACTTTGTGTTTATCAGAGTGTGTACTTGCTGATGAACAAAACCATCCTCAGCCGGTTAAATCTGCCAACAAAAAAATGACAGAGAAAATTCTGTTGCCGCAAACAGACCATGTAAAAACAGATCAAAGTAAAAGTCAGCCAGCAGAACAGAAAAATGACACTCATTCTGCAGTAACAAAAAGTAATACAAAAAGTAATGATGTTACAACTGTTGCTGCTGAAATTACCAAAAAAATTACCACGATTGTTCAGGATAAAGACAAAAAATATAAAAATAATTCTGAACTATCTCATCAGGAAGTTGAAAATGTTTTTAAGAAAGTTGTAGCATTCAGTACAGTAGCACGTGGGGTAATGGGCAGATATGTTCATAGAGTGAGTCCTAAAAAATTTGATGAATTTGTTGTAGTACTTGAAAAAACATTGCTGAAATTTTATAGTCAGATGTTGTGTGATTATAAAGGTAGTCAGATGAAAATTATACATGTTTCCCCCCCTGATCAGGATCAAGTTGACAGATATAAAAAAAAGCAATTACTTTATCTGCCTGTAGAAATAAAAATTAACGACGGGAAACAGAACTATTTACTCACCTACTCTATGATGGAAGACAACGGACAGTGGAAAATTCGTAATATTTCAGTGGATGGTATCAATATTGGTATACAGTTTCGTAATCAGTTTGCTGATGCTGTTAAAACCTATGGATCTCCTGATGAAGTCATTCGCAACTGGGAGAAAATTATGCAGAATAAAGCTGTAAAACCTGCAACCTCTTCTTAATGTTTGAGAATAAACAATGACTATGTTGTCTGTTTCAGAGAATAAACTAAGTTTTTTAGGACCAGTTACTTTTCAAACAGCTGGTGAACTCGAAGTCAAAGGTGTCTTTTTTATTAAATATTGCCAGTTTAAAACGATTATCGTTGATTTATCCAGCATAACCGCAGCAGACAGTTCAGCACTTGCATTAATGCTTTCATGGTACAGGGAAGCTACAGATACGGGCATTCAAATTGTATTTAAACATGTCCCTGACTTTCTGCTTAAGTTGTCATCATTGTGTAATGTAGATAAAATACTGTTTCGTCAATAACTTTTCAAATAACGCCTAAATTCAGGATTAATAATGAAACCACAGGGAAATTTTATACCTAAGTCATCACACAAATTAAATCTCCAATCACTTGTGCTAATACGGTTGCTTAATATATCAATTGCAGTACATCTGTTTCCTTTCCAGCCTAAACTGCGTAACATATTAAAATAACTTACTATTTCTTTTGATATATAGAGTCAGAGAGTATTATGCATAATTTAATCCTGGTGTTGAATGCAGGAAGTTCCAGTCTGAAATTTTCAGTCATTGATGAAACCTCCGGCACACGTCCTTTTGAAGGAATCGCTGAATGTCTCGGAGAAGAAAATGCCTGCTTGCACTTAAAAGAACAAGAAAAAACGCACACTTTTACACTGAAGGATAACCATCAGCCAATGCAGTCTGCAATAGCCCTGTTGATGAAAATTTTACCTGAATCTTTGGTATTAACAGGGGTTGGACATAGAGTTGTTCACGGTGGAGAGCGCTTCAGAAAAGCAACGCTTATCAATGATGAAGTCCTTGAAGAAATTAAAGCCTGCTCTTCTCTTGCACCTTTGCATAATCCCTGCAATATTGAAGGAATTTATGCAACAAAAACATTGTTTCCAGATTTACCACAAGCCGCTGTTTTTGATACATCCTTCCATTCACAATTACCCGCACATGCATTTCATTATGCAATCCCAATGCATTTTTATAAAAAGTATGGGGTGCGTAAGTATGGTTTTCATGGAACCAGCCACCACTATGTTGCATTAAAAGCGGCTCAAATATTTAACCGTGATTTAGACGAACTTGAACTGATAACAGCTCACTTAGGCAATGGATGTAGTGTAAGCGCAATACGTGAAGGGCATTCCATTGATACCAGCATGGGAATGACACCGCTTGCAGGTGTTATGATGGGAACACGCAGTGGTGATGTAGACCCGGGATTAATTTGTTGGTTAGCGCAACAACAAAACATGTCAATACAACAAATTGATCATATGCTTAATAAAGAAAGTGGACTCTTTGGTGTTTCATCATTGAGCAATGACATGAGAACACTGGAAGATGCAGCACAAAAAGATCACCAGGGTGCCCGTCTTGCCATTGATATTTTTTGCTACCGAATTGCTCAGAGTATTGCTGCTATGTCTGTTGGATTAAACAATCCGGATGCATTGATTTTTACGGGTGGCATTGGTGAAAACTCACCATTGATACGCCATAAAATAGTAGCACAGCTCAGGCAGCTAAACTTTTTTTGTGATGAGGTTAAAAATAACAGAAAAAATTACCAGGGGTCTGTTAATAAAAACGACAGTAAAAGTATATTGGTTATCCCTACAGATGAAGAACTGATGATAGCTAAACAGACCTGTCAATTAATAAAGGAAGCCTTATGAGTAACTGTCTGTTAATAATACCGATTGGTTTATCTGCCGGATCTGCTTCATTCAGTGGTGGATTAGTTTATTTAGCAGATCAGCGAGGTTTAAAAGCAGACTTGTTTATTCCGGTGTTGCAAAATAAGGGAGCATTACGTTTTACAAAAACCAAACCTGCTATGGATGTTGCTGAATTACAATACTATATGGCTCATAATAAGCTTAGCAGCGCACTTGAAAAAATTATTACATCCTATGAAGAACAGAAAAATGAAACACAACTGTTTGTGGTTTTAGGTTTAATTACCAATGAACAACTTCCTTACACAAAAATGATTAATCAGGAAATAGCCACAGCGCTGGATGCAAAAATATTATTTGTGATGGCAGACAATGATCCTGATTATGAAAAAATGAATACCCTGGTGGAAATTAGACGTGAGGGTGATGGTGGTATCCGCCCTGAACATATTCGGCGTTATCACGTCGTTAATGCATTCGCAACTT
>JAPORK010000316.1 GCA_026710285.1 Endozoicomonadaceae bacterium
TTTGCTCACTGGTGTATTTGTCCTCCATTTTACTCTGGTAGGATTGTTTATGAGTCTGCCCATCTTATTACAAACCCATGCAGGTATACCTTTTAAATACCATGGCTGGATCTATCTCAGCGTGTTAATCCTTTCATTTATAATTATGTTGCCTTTTATTATTTTAAGTGAAAAAAAAGACTGTCTTGTACAATGTATATCAGGTGCTATTGGTATAATGCTGATAGCAGCTATCTGGTTAGTGGCAACACCTTTTCACTTTACCTCCTTAATGACTGGCACATTTCTGTACTTTATTGCTTTCAATTTTCTTGAAGCGGCCCTTCCATCTATGTTAAGCAGATATGCTTCTGCATCTTTAAAAGGCGTTACTATGGGAATTTACTCTTCATTTCAGTTTTTAGGTGCCGGAGCCGGAGGGCTGTTTTCCGGTTTTGTTACGCAACACTACGGTTATCGAGTGTTACTGATTACCTATTGTCTGTTTATTATTTGCTGGTGGATAATAACTTTTTTATGTCGACAAAAATCATTGTAATCACCGCTGTAGCAGGAGATATCACTTGAAAAAAATATTAATCGCAAGCGATAGTTTTAAAGGAACATTAAGCTCCGTTGAGATTGGTAAGGCATTTAAAAAACAGTACAGGAACACAGAGATTGTATCAGTTTCAGATGGGGGTGAGGGTTTTGTTGAATCTCTGCTGTTTAACAATAAAGATTTTAAAGCAAAAACAGTTGTGACCATTGATGATATGGAAGTACCCGTTCGTGTCAGGATTGCAATCAGAGGAACAGATGCGTATATAGAAGCTGCTTCAGTCATCGCTTTGCACAACCATCCAAAACATAAAGCCTGTGAAAAAGTCACAACAGGTATTGGTATTCTTCTTAATAAACTCGAAGCCAGTAAAACAATCAAAAATGTTTACATCGGGCTTGGAGGATCTTCAACCACTGATATGGGGTTCTATGCATCCCTTGCCATGGGATTCAAATATCCTGATAAAGATGGTAAAGAGATCACCCGGTTAGAAAAGATTGAAAAAGCCGTTGCCGTAATCAGACCAAAACTGTCGAACCGGTATATTGGGCTTGCCGACATTGAAAACAGACTATACGGTAATCAGGGAGCACTTAAAATTTTTGGCAGACAAAAAGGGCTTACCAATACACAGATAGTTAAGTATGAAAGATACTTTAAACATATTACCAAACTGGTTAACAAGGATGCGGCAAAAATTGCCAGGACCGGTGCAGCCGGAGGACTTGGTTATTTTATTGTTGGAAACCTGGGAGGACAGATCAGGTCTGGAATTAAAGAAGTGCTTAAGCTTTCAAAATTCAGACAAATGGCAAAAACTGCTGATTACGTGATTACCGGTGAAGGTGCATTTGATAACCAGTCCTTTTTTGGTAAGGCACCCTATGCAATAGCCAATTTAGCAGGTAAAGATAAAGTAATTCTTATTGCGGGAGTGATACTCGTTAGCAAGAAAAAAATACTGCCACTCTGCAAAGATTGCTTTCAGCTCAAACCTGACTCACAATCAGAAAAAGAAGCAATCAAAAAATCTTCAGCTAATTTAAGAAGAGTTATTGCAGAAATCAAACATAAATATTTAGATTAATTACAGTACCCCAGTTCGGAGATTTTTTGGCATAATACACTATGTTTTATGTCATTATTTTCAAAAATGTGCAGTCATTCCGGCAAAGGCGGGAAGCCATTAAAGGTCATTACCACTAAAAATATAACTTCCCTGTTTACGGGATTCCGGCAATCCCTGGGAATAACAAGATTATTTCAGCATCAGTCGATTAAAAGCAAAAACTCTCAACCAAAGTTTGTCTATGATAAATTTCAAGGTCTTTTCCATATTTGGTTAAAGACTTGATAAGGAGATGAGGTTCGGAATTCATCATGGCGCAATGGCTATTGAAATAAGCCATTACTTAAGACGCCGAATATATGACCGTGAACCAAATATAGTTAATCAATTATTTGCAATCAGAGGGGTGTCCATATGTATAAGAGTATGATAAATGAAGGGATATTGATGAAAAACAGCACTGTTTTTATAAGATTGATTTTTCGATTTTATGATTACATTTTAAAAACAAAACAGGATAAAATAATTGTAACTGCTGTTAAACCCGAAACTCAGGTTATCAACACTTCGGATAGTTTTTGTAAGTTATTGACTTTAAAAGGATTTGCTTTTTATCTTGCTGCAAAAAATATCCTTATAAATCAATAACTTATAGTTTAACCCATCGTAGATTTTTAAAAACTGTCCGAAGTATTGGTGATAATAACGATTTTTTATAAGTTAGCTGTAATTTATACCCTGTTTTTGTTGCGTACAAAGGAAAGTTCGCTTATTTTAATGGAAAAGCTTTTTATCACTCTCTGAGAAAAAAGGAAGCCGAATTACATCCTGTAATGAAACTTTACCCCTGTAAGCATCATGCATTTTATGCAACACAGCACAGAGTTGAGTCACTTTTTTTTCCTGATGACGGTAAGGAAACAATTTCTTAATTTTACTTTCAGTAACCAGATTCTGCATTAATCCATTCAGTAGATCATCATCATCACGTTCCCAAATCTTATTTCTTCCTGGCATTTCTTTTAGTATAAGGGCGCAAAACATAGTCAATAGTCTTTTTATATCGAATGCTTTATATGATTTAAATTTACTATCACCTTCAGTTTTGTGAGCCAGGTCAAAATCAATCAGGGTAACCCTTCCTTCAGGATCTAATAAAATATTTTTCTCATGGAGATCACCGTGTGTTATCCCTTGATCATGCAGATCGTTTAATCCCTGTATCAGGGTATAACCAAAACTTGCTAAATGATTCATGTCTAAAGGATCATAATCCCCATATTTCTCTTGTGAAGACTGTGCACAAATAGTCTGTGAGACCCAACATAGAGTGGCATCCCAGTACAAGTCTAAACTTTCAAGCTGTTCCTGATCTTCAATGTTTTTACTCTCTTTCAGTTTATTTCTTTCTTCGTCGATTAAGTCCCTTAGTGCCTCAGTATCTTTGAAGGTAAAATGTGGGTGAGCATCACATAGATCATTCATATAATCATTAGCTTTTTCAAACGTTGATTTATTAACAGGTCTTCTTTTTATTGATTCAACTATATCGTTTATCTCGCCGGTTACCTGCTTCTCTCTTTTCTCAATATCTGATTTTGATGGATAAAGAAACTTCTTCTGTTGCCATACTTTAAGTGATCTTATCCATTTTTTTAAATATTTAGCTTTCCCTTTGTTTTTTGCTTTAGACAGATGCTGTTCGGTCAAGAATATTATTTCTTGAATATCTGGTTTTTTAAAAAACAAATAACGCTCTTTTATAGTTTCTAAATGATGAGGAACATCTTTAATACTGACGGTTTGACTTGTTATTAATTTAACTATATCGTCTATCTGATTCTTTTTTGCTTTAAATTCTTTATCATAATTGACATGCTCGATTTTATATTTGAAAAAAGTAACCGGAACTCCTCCCGAAGACATATATGAAATATCCCTTTTCTTACCTTCTAAAGCGACAGGCAAAGGTATAAATTTGACAATATTTTTATGATCTAAATGTGCCTGTATTTCTACATTAATTGGACAAGACTCATTATCTTCACGACGATTAATGGTTTTTTTTACCACTATAAAACCAGATTCTCCCTGAGTTACAAATTCAGCTGTTGCGAACTTACCTTCTCCTATCTCTCTGAATACTTTTTCAGAAACAGTATCTGTTATTTCACGCATCTGAAACCAGAGTTTATTGATTTCTTCCTCAACCTTATTAATCTCAGATTCAGATGCTTTTGCTTTACGCATTTTATTGCTTTGATCGACAAGCTTCAGATAATCATGGAATTCTAACGATAGTTTCTCACTTGCTATTTGATGAGTAAATGAGTCTTTGAGTAATTTTCGCACAATTTCCTTCTTTATCTCTTTTTCATACTCCTCTTTTGATAAGGGTGCTTTAAGATTAATAATCGATCTGATCAACTGTGGATCAGCTTCATTAGTAAGCTCATTAAGATAGATTTCTGCTTTCTGATCTGACCAGGTTGCAAATCTTCTGTTTGCTTCTTCTTCACTCATTGCTTCTTCTTCACTCACCTCATAACTTTTGGTCAGATAACTAACAAAATTTTCTTTTAGCATTTCAGGATGCTTAGCCACATTTTCCTGAAGGTTTTTTAGTCCACCTTTTGCTTTTTCCACTTCTTGCGACCAGTCAATGGAAGGATCATTTTTTTCCCTGGTCCAATAAATGGAAAGATCTTTTTCCCGAGACGAATCAACAGAAGAATTAAACTTTACAATATTATCCACGTTTTTTTTTATTTCAGCTTTTATCTTATCAATTAAGTTCGGAATTCTTTTAAAAAAAGCAGCTGAAAAATTTATACCTTTTAAAATATTATTTAAAGCTTTTTTAACATACTCAATAAATTGGTGAATTATTCCTCCTTTTTTTGGCGTTGTCTCTGTTTCTTTTGTGTGTGAAGATTTATAAGTTTGCCAAACATTCCTAAAGTTTTTGTTATAAAACATACTCCCCCCTTTTTTTTTAAAAAATAAAAAAACAAATACTTTTTTGATAATCAAAATTCATTTTAAATAAATGACTTATAAGAGACTTGAAAAAACCGGCATCAAGATGTAATTATTTTTGTTAAGATTCAGGTTATAAAAGCTCTAAAAAGACAAGTTAGACTTCGGTTTTAAAAAGATTTGCATTTTTAGGTCTGTTTTTCAGCTCAAAATAAGGATGAATCAAAAAAATTTTATACGCGTTACTATAATGCAATCACTTACTACAAGTCAATATCCGTAGAGTGGTTTTCTTGCTATCATCGCTATGAAATGATTAAAGTATAACAAAGCTTAAAAGAGAATTTTTATAATCTTATTTGAATGACGGAGGGTGCACAGGAATGACCATACTCTTATATATATACGGACACCCCTCTGATTGGAAATTTTAAGCGTATTATACTATATCTCGTCACTGTATGACTTATTCGTACCAGATAAATAAGCCATTATTTTCACAAATCTGCAGTCGTAGGGTCGAGCGATGGCGTGGTGGTCAAATCACGAGGGTACCCCTCAATTG
>JAPORK010000475.1 GCA_026710285.1 Endozoicomonadaceae bacterium
AAATGTGTAAAAGCTAGAAAGCAATTCAAAAAAAGCAAGCTTAACTGGAGAAAAACAAAGGGTGTCAGGCGTTCACTGGGTGGGAGGATGTCAAGTAGCAGAAAATCGCTTGGGCTTATCTGCAATGCTGCACCTGTCAGGTTTGATGAACAATAAAACTTCTTATATCTCTTCTTGTGGTCACATCAATACAAAGTTTAGCCACTGATATTTCAATAAAATTGGCACATACAAATACGATAATACCCATAATAGAGACCGTATTTTCTTCTAAGATATCAGATCAATGATGTATTATATTAGGCAGCCGGTATCATTGATAAAATTGTGATCTTCAATAAAATATATTTATTTCATAGTCACTGAACGGGTTGGTCATGAGGTAATGAGATTGATTATATTGTTCATTTTCTAAATATAACCATAACTCAGAACTTGTTGCATACTACGTTGTCTAAGCATAAAGGTAATGCAATGTACCTATACAATTTTAGGATGTTAAATTCATTGCTGTATGTATTGTACGGTATCAAGTCTCCTCATTTAAAAAAAACACAGGAAGCAACTTTATACTTTGTACTGATCTGTCTTTATATACTCTCTGGCTGTTTATTCAGCCGAAAAACTGATGGTTTAATTTATTAAATTTCACAATTAAATTTTTCAAGTAAACATATTTTTATGTCAGTACATTCAATAATATCAACTTATTTTTAATTTATAAACAGGTATTTTTTATGAAACAATTATTATTTCTTTTAACTATTATTTATGCTACAACAGGTTTTGCATATGCCGGTAAAATCGTTCCAGATCATCACGGGAAAAAGCACTCTTTTTCCAGAAAGCTAAAGTATATTTTTAGTATTAATCCAAATGGCACCCAGGATAATGATAAGAAAACGATAGCATTATGCCACAAGGCATTGAGTCAACTATCAGCAAACCTCAATATGAAGGTGCTTTATTTCAATACTGTTCCAAAATCCGTTTATGTGACAGATAATGGTTTCGGTTTATCTGCAACACTGTATCGCTTAGCTGTAATGGGTAATAAAACTTATTATACTGCTTCCTATCATTACGCTAATGGAACCTTTACTATTAATGGCTACACGCCCACGAATATTTCAGTGCAGTTAGCAAGCAAAGGTGCGATGCTCGAAATAGAGGTCATATTTGCTTCCAAAAAATCAGACCAGCGTTGCATTGTATCCAACAGTCCGACTTATTGATAAGGTTGTGATTTTCAGATATAAAATATAACCGACAATCATTTTATCTGCTACTACTGCAAACTGTATAACAGGTTCAGCATATACTAACAAAATCAGAGCCAGTGATGATCTGCAAAAACATATCTTTTTGAGCAATCTCAGGTATGTTTTCAGTATTGTTCCAAATGGTAAAATAGATGATAAAGAAAGGGCAGAACGCTGTCAAAACTTATTGCGCAACCTGTCCAGAAATTATAAGGTAGCAGATTAGGTCTTTACAATAGACAAGACAGGATTTTTTCTGTTAATTTTTTCATTATCTGTTATTATATTCACTAAATTTGTGACACACTCAACAAAGTAGAAAATACTTTTCCTGTTGAGCTGCTAATTAACTGAATATAAGCATTTTATTTTATTTTTGTCTGATGCTTTTACTGTTTTACGCTTAAGCTAAAAAGTATTTAAATGCAACGACATAAGCAGATAAACATATTTACAGACATAAATTGTAATCAAAGATCACTGATGACAAGCGGTTAACCAACAATATGAATGCGCAAAAACAGCAACACTATCTGAAAGCCATGAACATTCAGCCCTGGTTTTCCCAATATACTCTCCCTGGCGCAAAACCCTCGGTCAGGTATACATTGAATAAAAAAGTCGGTGTGTTAAAACAGGCTGTTGATACAGCTGCAGAAAAATCACTATCACAACCAATTCCCCCTATTAAAACTTTACCTGTGATCAGTCAAATGCTGGAGGCGATTAGTGATAATGAACCGGTAGCAGCGAGAAAAACATCTGTTCAACAAAGAGAAATGAACAGAAATATAATGACAGAAAACAGAACTGACGCAGTGAAACCCTCACAAACAGCAGCAGGTTTTCGCCTGACATCTATTCATGTAAATGATGAAATACTGGTTGTTACTGATACACTTAACACCCTAAATAGTATACTGAATACAGCACATAAACGACTTCTCTTATTTATCCTGTTTTCACTGAAGTGGCTGAAAAATACGACGCATCCGGTCTGGAAGAGTGATATTTTCACATGGCCTATGACTGGTATGCTGCCTGATTTGACTCATCAGCATGCCGGTGAAGCAGTACAGGGATTTTTGCATAATCGCTTTAACTTACAACACAGAAAGTATGTATTACTGCTGGGAAAACACAGCGCCCGATATACATTAGGTAACTATCAGCAGACAGATCAGTTGTATGGCGCATATATTCAGGATAACAAAGCAAAATGGGGTGTATCTTACAGCCTTGATCAAATATTAAAATTACCTGTCAAGGC
The DNA here is from genome assembly GCA_026710285.1 of Endozoicomonadaceae bacterium. Lineage (GTDB taxonomy): Bacteria > Pseudomonadota > Gammaproteobacteria > Pseudomonadales > Endozoicomonadaceae > JAPORK01. Next base: position 2,533 of record JAPORK010000475.1, read on the forward strand.
AGAAGTATGGCAACATCTGCTGCCGCTGTGTAATGGATAGTGAAACAGTTCCTGGAAGATAAATTTGCTGTATGCAATATTCATCAGCTATTCTTCTGTCTTTGCTTCTTATGAGACATTTTTCATCAGATTATTTTATTTTACAAACTCTGTTTTGAATCATGACATGATTTGAACGCATGCTTTTATTTCCTTTCCCACAGATAAAGCACCCATGTTGTTTTATGATCATTAGCAATGCAGTTGACTTTCTCAATGGGAGGATGATTCGTATTTGTTATCCAACTTCCCTTAAAGCCATTTTGACGATATTTTTCTTCTTAATTAATGCCATACTATTTCAATGGCGTTTATTCTTTTTTTTCTGCTACGACTTATCACTTCTGCTCTTCTGCTTTTCTTCTTCACAAGCATAATTTTATGGATTTAAATGGCTCCTTTAATATACCGCTGTTGTATAATATGCAGATTATATTTTTTGTGTCATTCACTATGTTTTATTGACATTAAGATATAAGAAGCTATGTTTTATATTGTTTAGCATAATAAAATGAGGTAAGTCTAATGAATATAATAATAACCAAAAAACCGCTACTTCCATTTATAAACATACTGTTTCTTCTTTGTATTATCACTTTAAGTTTCAGTTTTAAAGCGCTGTCTGCACCAAATAAACCAAATAAACAGTCAACACTAAAACTACCAAAAGCAAAATGTGTTGTGGCTACATCCGGCATAGCTATTTGCAGTAAAACCGAAGATTGTAACTGTGCCATATCTAAAGAGGGGGCAGCAGGAGCCATATGTGATAATCCAGGTTGTATTACTGCCTTAAGTCTGTCAGGAAGTGCCAGGTGTCAATCTCCGTCATGCCTTGCTGCAATAGTACTTGCAAAAAATAAGCTAAATTTTCCTAATAGTGATTGTATAGGTCGCTCATGTAGAATTGCTGCTAACTGTAAAGGAGGACCGTGTGACTGCGGTCAGGTGTCTATTAATAGTAACAATCCAAGCAAAAAGTGTAGTGTACTATTAAACCAAATATTAGATTTTATTGATCCGGAAATGAAAATAAGTAAGAATTAATAAGTTTATTGCTTTTACAAGATAGAATTTACCAGTAAACAAAAGTCTTTTTTTGTTTGCTATAAAATACACAAAAAAGCAGTCATAATAGCTTTATCCATAACACAAATTCATTATAATAACAGCTGTAATTGAGACAAATATGACAGGATACAAAAACTAAAATATTACCCTTCTTGATACTATAAAGAAACAGGTTTAATGCAGAAATTTATACACTGCAAAACTGATAATAATATTAGACAAAATAAAGATGACTAATCATAAAAATAATAATGGAATTTTAATATGAAGTCTTATTTTAAAATTATTACTGCGGTTTTATTTATACTAATTACTTTTTCTGTTCATGCACATTTTGGCAGCACTAAAGAAGAGAGGTTGCTGATACTTATTAGAAACAATCCGCAGGATTTTGAAAAGCTAAGAACATATTTGTCTAAACATTCTGATATCATCAATAACAGTGTAAAAGATGAGGATGGAAAAGAAACAACACCACTGATCGCTGCTATTTTAAAAACAAACAATTTAGGGCTGGTAAAAGTGTTAGTTAATGAATTTGGTGCAGATGTTAATCTTGCCTCGTCTGGTATGACACCTCTGATGCATGCTTTCAGACTTAATAAAACAGATATTGCTTTCTTTTTAAATGAGAAAAGTGATTGTTCGGCACATTTCTTGTTTTCTCCGAAAGATCATCTGGGAAGTGATAACAAGCTAAGTGAGGATGAATTTATACCTTTAGAGCAGCATATAATAAAACGAATGCCTGAACAATTTGAACGTGACTGGAATTTAAAAAAACAGGAAATAGAAAGTAAATACGCACAGGTACAACCCGGTGAAGAAGAGTCAACAGGTTCAGAAGAGCCGGCAATCAAAAAAAGAAAGATGAAGCCTGAAGACGTAGAATGGGAAAGACAATACAGCGAATTTCAGCAAGAGTTGCAGGTGTTGATTAAAGAGTATGAAACTGATTCAACCGATGCGCTTGACATGAGTGATAATTATTTTCTTAGTATTTACAAAAAACTGTTTCCTTTATGGTGTAAGTTACGCGATGTTTCGTTTGTACGCTCACTGTTGTATGCAAAGAAAAAAGATGCAGAGTCTCTAAAAAATTTGCACAAATACACCAGAATGTTGTTACTAATTTATAATGCAATTTACAAGCAGAGCAGCCTTTTTTCAGAATCAATTCTTAAGCAGCAGATGCAAGACATAGATATGCCGAAGCTTATCTGTTTCTCTCGTGATGCTATTCAACAGGATAGTAAATGGTCTCTTGTTGATGCAAAAAAAGAACCAACCTCCGAAGATGATTTTTTAGCAAAAAACCCTAAGCTGAAAGCTTACCTTGAGGAAATTAATGAATTACCTGCGGCTATACCAAAGGAACTGCAGATAATTATACATTTTTATATATGGTCTTGTGGTGATTTGGTCAGTTCTGAAGGGGTAATTAAATCTTTAAGAAAAATTGGTTATTCAGATGATCAAATCACTTTTATAAATTTT
>JAPORK010000205.1 GCA_026710285.1 Endozoicomonadaceae bacterium
GTAATACTTAACTGAAAAACACCCATAACAGCTGCTGCAACATTCAAACCGCTGTTAGAAGGAATTATCGAAGAAACTACAGGAACTATGCCAAGGGTAATCGTTCCTATACCATAAATGGCAACACCTGTAAGCGACATCTGAACCAAGCCTGCAAAGGCGGCACTAAGTGTACTTAACCCCAGCATGAGCAGAGATCCTGATATCCTCCCCCATTTACCATGAATAGCACTCAATCCCAGTGTTCCTATATATGTTAAACCCCGAAAGATTTGCTTTTCTGTTTTTGTCAGATTGCCTGAAGGGTCTGTTTTCATAATCGGATTATTGCTGGCAAAGGCGTATCCGTTACCTGCTGGATCTTCACTGACAAAGTGACGTTGCTGTGGATTATATGTGCGATGACCTGCACCGAGGAATTGCCATCCAGTAGCAGGCTCAGTTCGTTCACCATCAAAACCAAAAACATTTCTCAGTGCCAGCGCAGGAAGAGTTGGCTTACTGTGCCACACCATACCATAAGGGCTGTAAATATTCCGTTGAATCAACTGATACAGATCTTTGTTGTTTTGGGTTGTTTTTGTTAATAAACCAACAATGTCATTTTTGTAGTTTTTTTCTGTATATTCATGCAGTATGCCATCCATGGTTGTTGCTACTTCGTGATATCCGATGATATGACTTTTATTGGCTGAATTAATTACTTTTTCATTAATTAATTTATTGCCATAATAAAAGAGATAACGCCAGGCAGAACGTGTTTTTTCCATCACTTCTCTGCCGCCACCATCATAAATATAGTGGCTTTGCTCTCCGTCTGGTTTAATTACACGGACAATATGATTAAAAGCATTATAAGCTATTTGATTACCTTCACCATCAGTGGTCATGTTACCACTATTATCATAATGCAAGTGTTGAATAATGGGTATTTGCTGATTCCATTGCGTATCTGTTCGCTGTAAACGCAACGGCGTTAATGCATTGCTGTAGTGATAAGTAAGCACTTTTTCCAGCGTTTGTTGCTGGTCAGCACTGTGTAATACTTCTTTAACTTGTTCTAACCGGTTTAACGGTGTAAAAGTATAATGCTGATCAGTAATAATCGGTGCACTGCTTAAACCAGAACCCAAAAAAGCAGTATCCCGTGGACACAATGGAAGACCAAAAGAACCTCTGCAGTGCATACTGACTAAATTATCAAGCTGATCATATTGATAAGTTAAAATGGATTCCTGATGATTTTCTGTTTGCTGATGTAACCTGACAATATTATTATCTGCATTATAACCAAACTGCCAGCGGGACAATAACTGATTAGCCAAAGTATCAGTTACTTCAAGCTGGCGACCCCAGTTATCATAGTGAATGACTCGCTGCATGCCACTGCCATAATGAATAGTATTGATACGTGAAAATGCACCATAAGTTGGAGTGTACAGTGTTTCGTTCCTGCCTTGTTTAGGGTGATAAGATATAGTCGCAATGCGCCTTAGTCTGTCGTATCTTATATACGTCGTATCACCATTAATATCCGTGCTGTTCATGATCTCTCTGTTGTTATTATAATGCCAGTAAAACTGATAATCTGGATAATTATTTTGCCCGCTGTGAATCTCTTTTTCTGTTAAACCATCAATCCCGTATTGCCATGTTGTTATACCGGTAATATCACGTTTTTTTATCGGTTTAGTGGTAAGATGATCATAATCAGTTTGTAATAATATTTTTCCATCAAGATATTTTGCAACCGGTAGTCCCACTTCATTATATTGCCATGAAAACAGATGACCTCCAGGTGTAAGGATTGTTGCTGGCTGTCCGGTTTCTGTATAAGTATAAGTAGTTTTTTTACCATCTTCACCTGCTTTGTACAACAATTGACCTGCATTGTTGTAGCCTGATGATGATAAAAGATAGCGTCCTCCACTGGCAGGTAATATCCAGTGCCTGATCACATGTCCGGTAAAATCGTAGATAAGGTGAATATGGTTACCAGCAGAGTCTATAATCTCATCCAAACGTCCAAATTCATTATAATGTTTGTGTATAATCTTTCCCGTATTATCTTCAGTCATCACAGGACGCCCCCAACCGTCATAAGCTGTGGTTTCTGTTTTTGCTGCATCTGGTGCCATTTTTTGGAACCGGCATAATGATTCTGCTGAGGGAAAGGGTTTTGAAGAAGCAGGAATTATGCGTTTCTTTACAGGTTTATCCAGTAAGTTTTCCTGCACAATATACGCAGGAGACAACTCTCCCTGGACGCTTTGTCGATAGCTAACCACACAGTTATGGTAGTTGTCGTATAATATAAAGGTAGTCTCTCCATCAGGCAAATGGATATGATGAATACGCCCCATATCATCATATTCTTTTGTTGTTGTTAATTTATAGATGTGATTACTGGCATCTTTTTTATAAATATTTTTTTCAGTTACACGACCATAGGCATCATAGTGAAGTGATTGTTTAAGTTGCCAATGTCCGGGAACAGCTGCTCCTGAAGCTAATACTGTTTCATTAAAACGCATGAGTTCACGCCCGGCATTATCAAAAACAATCTTTTGTTGTAATCCGTTAGCTGTTGTTATGATGACTTGGTTATGCCCGGGAGAAAGTATGTATTGATAACGTAATGTTATGGAAAAAGCAGTACCTGAATCTATTTCATGTTGGATAGTGCATTCAAATGAATCATAATAATATTGCTTTTTGTTTCTATTGCCGGCACCTGTACTTTCAAGCTTCTGATTAGTAAAAAGGCTGGTGACAACAGAAGAGAGGTTCTGCCATTTATTGGGGCTTATTTCAATACTGACATTAGTTGTTCTGCTGTGATTTTTTCTGTTTTGAGTGTAGCTGTAGCTATGAGTGACAGCATGCGGTGAAGAAAAGGTTGTATCTGTTAAAATAGTCTGTTTGAGTAAACCATAAGTCAGTTTATTCTTTGGATCTGTATAGTAATAACGACCAAGAATTATACGGTTATGACCTGCTTGCTGAATCTGATGATCCAGGACCAGGATATATCCGGCACCATGTAAATTGGGTTGTTTTCGATAAAGGTTATAAACAGTATTACCCTGTTGTCTTTGTTTGTTAATAATAGCAGGATAGTGTGTAACTGATTCCTGTAGCAGATTAAACGGCCATTCTTCAGGCATAGCCGGACAAGCCTTGTCTCCTTTAACAGGACAATAATGTATTAGTGTTGTACGACCATGAGGATCCTTGTTTTTGATCACTCTTCCAAAATCATCATATGCTCTGGTAATTGTAGTAACAGCAGGTGGACCAGAAGACGTACCCCAGGTGCGCGTGACTATTTTCAGTGGCAGACTATAAGTAAAAGGAAGATCTGCAAAACTGGTTCGGGAGCAGCCATCAGCTATTTTGGTATTACAATAATAGCTCTGCGTTTCTGACATTGTCCGTCCGGTACGGTCACTTATCAGCTTGTCATCAATTTGCAGATGATATTTGTTGTAAACACGGACGTCTCTTACCAGTCCGTTATCTGTAATAGTCCGATATGAATAACTGGCAGGCGCCTCAAACAACAGATCTTTTTGATTCGATTCAACTGATGTCAGTCCCGAGTTAAAACCAAGATAATTATGATCATTCTTATTCGCATGTGAATAAAGATGGTGAATTTTCATAGAAGGTTCTCCTGCGCCGGGATTGGTTATTTCATCTGCGACCACACATAACGAGTAATTATAGTTTGACGGTGGTAAAGGAAACTTCATCGCATCAGTACAGTTAAATGCAAATGTTTTTTCCAGTCCGGTAGGATAGATAATGTGGGTCAATAAATGATTTTTATAATTTAGATAAATAGCAGGATTTGAAGACTCATGCGTTAAAATGAAACGCAGTTTATCCGGCTTACCATTATGATTTTCAATACGTATTATTGCTGGTTTACCGTTGATTTTATGGCTAATGATGTCCAGATAGCTCTGACTTCTGTCAACAGTAATTTTATTACCCTCATCATCGGTGATTGATTGTAATAAATGTGTACCCTGATGATAAATAAAATTAACACCCCATCCATTTTGCTGCTCCAGCCGGGTTTCATAGCCCTCGTGTGACAATACTTCTCTTAAACCATTGGCATAAGTTAATGTAAAATGTGTACTTTTATCGCCATCGATTTTTATATCGTAGAGTTTATGATATAAGGGTTGCCAGTGATCTTTTCCGGTTTGATGCAACCAAAAAATTTGTCCGCCGGCTGTTGCCAGTTGATTTGTGATGAGATTAAAGTGTGTTAGATTCCAACTCCATCCTGCACCTATTCCATCAGGGTCAGAAAAAACATTGCTGTTATAGTTGATTTGCAAATTGATATCCGGACCGTGACCTGTATTACTCAACAGACTACCTACTTTAAAATGGATCATCAGCACACCTGTCCGCGGATCTACAACTGTTCCCCATGATTTTTGAAAATTAAAAGCATTTGACCATACATCGTTATCATTAGCAGAAGAAACAGAGAGATGTTGTTGTGGTTTTTTTTTCTGTAACAGCAAATGTGAAAAAGCAGATTTAACTGTGAGTCGATTTGACCGGGTATGTGCAAAACCAGTTTTTTCAATAACCAACAGAGTTATTGAAAAAAGTAGAGAAATAAATAAGAATACAACTTTATGATTGAAATACTTTAAACGCATAACAAATGCTATTTGTTTTTTTGACATAATATTTACAACGTTTGCTAAATGATAGGCATGACTATTTAAATGATGCTAAAAGTTAGATTATTGTTATGTGGCTGATATTTGTGTTTTGGAAAAAGTATTGTTTTGATATTATCAATCTATATTGAAAAAATCGCTTATATCTGGCAATAACTTATTATGCTGAAACAAAAAGATAGTAGTAAAGAAACCAGATGGTATGCAAATTTTTTTATCCTGAATGCAAGTCATCAATTCATTAAAACCCATTGGCAACTGCATGTCAGATTTGACATTCTCCCCTCCCTAAAGCTGTCTTTTATACACAAATATTTCAATAAAAATTAATATTATCTGGGGGAATGAACAAATCAGCACAGGTGAACTCAGATAATATCAGCTTTCGTATAATTTCAATACAACTATGTCCG
>JAPORK010000206.1 GCA_026710285.1 Endozoicomonadaceae bacterium
CTTGGTCTCTAAATTAAAATGTGTTGTTCGGTAATATCAGTTAAATAATATAAAAGTAACTATTCAGCCATACTTTCAATGTTATCTATGAATTGAAAATCAATAACTTATCAAATTCTGATAAAAAATTTAGTACTTAAATACCCAATAAAAAGTTTATTTTTATGTCTTTTCTGGTCGTATATAATTGTTAAAATTTTCTAACTATTTGTTTTGTTTTGAAAAAACACCTCTAAATAGTTACAATAATATAAAAAAATGAGTATTTTTTTAAAAGTTAAAAATTTACAAACCTGCAATTCACAAAAATTGTTTTTGAAATGGGTACCTTACCAGATAAAAATGAAAAAGGGAAATCAGAATATAACATTATATGTCTATAGGTCTGCTCTCAAGGGCTGGTTTGCTTACTGAAGGTTTTGGATTTGTATGATAATCAGCCGTTTAATAAATCCCAGTATACTGTATTTTTTGTGAGGCTGAGTCAAATAACAAAACATCAATAGACCCTGGGGTAAATCTTCAGACTTTTTATATTTTGCTGTTTTTAATCAGAGATGCAGATCTTTTGGTTTCTGTGTTGCATGCAAGCTGGATAGCTTCAGTATAATTGAATGATTATACCCGCTGAGTCCCAACCCACATGCAAACGTATTTATCGTTTTAGTGGTTTTGAAATAACGCAGGCATTAATACCTCCAACACCCATGGAAAGTTTCCCTGCATAGCCATGCTGTGGCAATGGACATTGCTCGCTGTAAACAAATTTATCGTGCAATGTATTAATCTCGTTATTAAGTGATTTTTTATCTAATGATGTGGGTAACATGTATCCTTTTTCATAGCACATATATTGGGCTGTAAGCTCCCATCCACCGCTAACGCCTAATCCATGTCCAAAAGTGCCTTTACGGGCTGAAGCAAGTATGTTATCTGGTATTAAGGACTTAAAGTTGCTGATCTCCATATAATCGCCAGGTGTTGCTGTAGCATGCAGATCCCAGGTAGTTATTTCATTAGCGGTAATACCTGCTTTTTCAAGCGCCTGTCTAATCGCAATTTGTGGTCCTTTTTCGGATGGGGTAATAATATGTGCAGCATCAGAGCTGGTACCTACCGAGACAGGCTCCATTCCCAGCGGTTTAAATCCTTTGGAGGTCATAAATGTGTAATCACCCACAATCCACACAGCGGCACCTCCGGAAACGTGCGTTCCTCTGAGTGATGTCAGTGGTCTTGAAACATCTTTACCAGAAGCGGCTACACGCGCCCGGGAAAATGCACCTACGGTGTGAGGTATAGGATAAGATTCTGTTGCACCAATAATCACTGCTTTTGCTTCACCCGACTGAATAACATCTATTGCCATTTTCAGGCAAACATTGAACGTAGAACAGGCAGCTACCGGCGCCATGGAAAGTCCATGAATTTTGCCAAGCATTGAGATCTGAGCAGCAGGTGTACTATGTATATTCCATAACAGATTGGCAGATACGCTCTCCCAGGGTGGTAAAGGTGCTTGCCATTGTTGCTGCAACTTACCTTTCAGGCGTTGTTTTTCTTTTATTAGTTTTAATTTTCCGGATTCTACTTCTCCCTCTATAGGCATTGCATCAATTTCTGCCAGTGCCTGCAAATATTTTTTTAATTCAGGGCTTTGGTGACACCAAAAGTGCCACCAGCTTTCTTCAGTATGCTCTTTTTCTTCCGCAGTCGCTGCCGTCTCAGGGTTGGCGGGAACATCGGCGTATGCCATTTGCTCTTGTGGTGATAAAGATAAATAATCCTGTAAAGCGCTATTATTTCCAGGAGATGCCCAGAAACGATTCCATTGCCGTTGCGCTTTGTATAGCCCGACAGACGCTTCATTAATAGTAGGAATACTGCCTAATCCTGTGCCAATATAAACATGAGTTTGCGATTCAAGCTCCTGCAAAACTTTTTCTATACCCGGATTTTGTTCAAGCGCCTGGATAAAAGATCCGATGGCAAATAAACTGGTAAAGTCCATTTTTTCAGTTAGCTGAAAATAACGATTAGGTGGAAAGCGCTTATCGATCCAGGGTTTATAATCACTAAAATTAAAATCTGGTTTTCCTACAAGAAAATTACTGGGTCCAAACCCATCAAATAGTTCAAGCCAGCTTTCTGGTTTTGTTAAGTTGTCAGCAAAAGCCTGAATGTTTTTTGATTTTGGTGCAGTAACTCCCCAACCAAAAACGCCAATCTTGCGCAAGGGAATACCCTCCTTTATTGTCTTTAATTCTGTAACAGCATCCGCTGAGCTAAAACAGACTATTTTTACTGTGAATCATTATATTATGTTGCCTGAACTTTTTTTAAAATTGCTGGTATTAAAGCACCTGAACAGATGTAAAAACATCATTTTCCAGGTTTTATTGATGTTTTTTCATATTGCTTATCTTTCACAAAAAATGACCAGATTAAGGTGCGACCGTGCAGGAATACTCGTTGTATTTCAATCGGTTGCAATGCCAATAGGGACGTTTTTTTGTGAAAGCCCTTCGGGTGTGAGTCATAAAGATACCATCTACTGTGTCAGACTTGTTTGATGCAGAATAACTACACCTGTACAAGTCTTCCTTGTATCTGATGTTTTTATGGTTCACTTGAGTCAAATGACAAAACATCAACAGACCCTAATTCGTCTGAATATTTTTATTTTATTAGCTGTTCAATTATCTTCACCATTTTTATGGAATAAATTTGATAAAAAAATATAACGGGTAATCTAAAAAAGATATCTCTCTGGTAAATGGCACAGCATACTGCTTTTTTTATCATTATGAATAATCTTTGTGCATCTTTTTTATAAGTTAAATTTTGTAGTAACAGGGAATTATGCCAAATTATAACCCTGAATATGGACAAAGGCACAGTAAATGCCAATTTATTTTGTATGTCAATACGCAGGCAGGAGTTATTGTATTGAATTGTACGTTTTGCTATAGCCTCTGTTGCAAAGCAGGATAATATTTTTGATCTCATTGCAGGTTGCGGGGGCTAACGGCTATACAGTATATTAAAACAACAGCTGCTGAAGATTGCATGTTGTGAACTAATTTTTCTGTACATAATGCTTCAAAAGCAATACATTACAGCAAATGGTTGGTAAAAAAGGCAAATAAAGCAGTTGTTTTTATATTTTGTAGAAAATGTAGCAAACAAAATAGATAGAATATGCTTTCTTTATTGTCTCTAACCATATACATTACTTATCTTTTTAATTTTTATGCGGCGTTTAATTTTATGCAACCCATGACAACAATTGCTTTACGTGCAGCCCGCAAAGCAGGAGATAGCATATTAGAATCATTTGACAGGCTTGACTCGCTAAAAATAGAAGTCAAACAAGCCAATGATTTTGTAACTCAGGTAGACAAAAGAGCTGAGAAAATTATTATTCATGCGCTGAAAAAAGCATATCCTGACCATGGTTTTTTGGCTGAAGAGAGTGGTTTACAACCTGGTAAGGGTGCCGGTGCTGAATATCAGTGGGTGATTGATCCGCTCGATGGAACCACTAACTTTATTCACGGTGTTAGTCATTTTGCCATTTCTATTGCCTGTATTTATCGGGGGCGAGCAGAGCATGCTGTTGTTTATGACCCGGTACGTGACGAAGCCTTTTGTGCTAGTCGTGGACATGGTGCCAGTCTGAATGGCTGTCGGATACGTGTTTCCGGACGCTCTACGCTCAATGGTGCGCTGTTAGCCACAGGTTTTCCTTTCCGTGAAGATCAGCAAAAATATACTGAAAATTATTTTAATATGGTAAAAGCTGTATCCAGAGGAACAGCAGGTGTGCGCCGTTTCGGAGCTGCTGCACTGGACCTTGCCCATGTGGCAGCGGGTCGTTTTGATGGCTTTTGGGAGCTGGGCTTACAACCATGGGATATGGCAGCAGGTTGTCTGTTGGTTAAAGAATCCGGTGGTCTGCTGAGTGATTTACAGGGAGGCAATAATTACTATGAAACTGGCTTTATAGTATGCGGAACACCGAAATGCTTTAAAGAAATACTCACTCGTATTCAGCCCTGGGCAGATTTATCTTGTTAATGGCAGGTTGATGTATGTTATTGCAGCTGTAGTCTAACTCTGGTTTGAAGATTGTTGATACAATATACTTATTAATTCGATATCTGAGTAGGCTTAAGAGCTGTGCTGAGTTGAATCAGAACAGATGATATTATCATTTAGCCAGTCCAATTATGAAAAACTAATTAGAAAAGGCTTGACAATATGAAAAAAGCCGGTAGAATGCTCCTTCATTGAATGACAAAATGGGCGTTAAGCCAACCGGATAAATAATGAACTTAAAGTTCTTAAAATCTGTTGCAGACTTAATAGTCATCACAGATTAAGCGCCGGACGATCTTTAAAAATAGAATCAGATAATTCGTGTGGGCACTCGTGCTGGATAGAGATAAAAAATATTCATTACGGGTAGCTCTTGAAAATTCATGAGTATATTGTCAGTAATGAGCCAGATTTTAAATGCTCTGTTTACAGAGTGTTTAAAAAATTAACTGAAGAGTTTGATCATGGCTCAGATTGAACGCTGGCGGCAGGCCTAACACATGCAAGTCGAGCGGTAACAGGAAGTGCTTGCACTTCGCTGACGAGCGGCGGACGGGTGAGTAACGCGTAGGAATTTGCCTGACAGAGGGGGATAGCCCGGAGAAATTCGGATTAATACCGCATATCCTCTACGGAGGAAAGAAGGCCTCTCCTTGGAAGCTTTCACTGTCAGATAAGCCTGCGTTGGATTAGCTTGATGGTAGGGTAAAGGCCTACCATGGCGACGATCCATAGCTGGTCTGAGAGGATGATCAGCCACACTGGGACTGAGACACGGCCCAGACTCCTACGGGAGGCAGCAGTGGGGAATATTGCACAATGGGCGCAAGCCTGATGCAGCCATGCCGCGTGTGTGAAGAAGGCCTTCGGGTTGTAAAGTACTTTCAGCGGGGAGGAAGGGAGTAAAGTTAATACCTTTGCTTATTGACGTTACCCATAGAAGAAGCACCGGCTAACTCCGTGCCAGCAGCCGCGGTAATACGGAGGGTGCGAGCGTTAATCGGAATTACTGGGCGTAAAG
>JAPORK010000513.1 GCA_026710285.1 Endozoicomonadaceae bacterium
CTTTAAGTCCCAGTTCAGCATAGCTGATGCGGCAAAGGGCAATAATATCACCCAGGCTTGGCATAAATTTATTCTCTTTGCGTATCGCTTTTTCGGCAGCTTTTTTAATTCTCTGCGGATGAATATCTGTTAAGGCTGCTGTCCATATACCGCGTGCCCTCAGCCTTGCATCTTCTGAAGGGTAAGCCTTACTGAATTGTGCAGGATAGGCATCCCGCAACAACATCAGTAAATAACCTACTGCTTCTTTTGGTGCTCGGTTATTAACGTCATCACTGTTTTTATTCGAAGCTGAACTGGTATTTGTCTGCCTTTTCTGTGTCTGCAAACTCTTCTGTAGTTGGATAACTAGGTCGTGACTCTTTTTCATTTGCTTTATTTCTCTTCCATGCTCTTCTTACCCATTGTTTAAAACGTTCCTGCCATAGTATAGGTGTAAAGGCAGCTTTTTGTTCTTGCCAGTAGAGAATAAATTTTTCTATTTCCTGTTGACAAAATTTTTCATCGATGGCTTCTGCTGTTAATTCTTCCACTGAAGTCTGATCAGGACAAAAATGTTTATCGATGGTTTTTTTATGTTTGTCTCTCTTCCACCCTCTGATCACCCACTTATAAAAAAGCTGATCCCAGCCGGTACGTTTTTCCTGTATTTCAGCATAATAAATTTTAAATTCAATAAGTTGTTTTTTTATAAATTCAGGCGGAATTTGATGAAATTCAACCAATACTTCAATCACTCTGTCTGGCGGTTGATAATTATCTGAAAGTAACGATTTTCTTGGATCGTCTTCAGTACTGCAGAAAATCTGGTTATTAGATTTATTGTCCATTTGTTGCCTCATTTGTGATAATTTTTCACTCAAAACCTCACGATATTGATTTAACTTGTGTAAAGTGCACTCTTCATCTTCGAGTGTTTGTTTTTGTTTGCTAACCCGCAGCTCTTGTGAAGCGACTTTTCTGCTAATGGTTTCCAGTTCTTTTTCATACTGGTGTGCTTCCAACATCAGTTCACTGTTTGAAAAAGAAATACTACGTCGCTCTGGTATTGCAGTGCGAGAACTTTTCTGGTCTGTTTTTCTGTTGAACCATTGTATGTCTTCTGACGTATTTTTTTTGCTTTGACTTTCAGAATAATATGCGTCAAAAGGTCCTAGATAGTATTGACCATTTCGTCTCATAACATAAATAAACTCACTGTTGAATAACATTTATTGGTTTATGATAAAATGTAAGGTTTAAAACAAATAAGACTACCGCTACAGCTTGTGCAGAAGACCACAAAGAACGTCGCTTGTCAGGCATCTCAACTTCATGAAAGTGAAGTAGCGACTCAAAACCTCAATAAACATTAATTCTATCACTACATTTATCATTCAGTAAAATGGATTACAGAATTATTTTCAATAACGGCACGACAAAATTGAATATACCCGATGTACTGGCTTTTTTGCCGATGTTTTTTTCGAACCGCTCATTTTGAATATCCCTGCGTTTATTTAAATGGGTAACAGTATACCTTGTCACCTTGCTGATCAGATAAAAAAATATCATAAATTAGCGATAAAAAATAATGATTTTAGATGCAAATTATTGAATAAAAGTCAGTTTTGTGAAAAAATTTAAAATTATCTGTAAGTTAGTACAAGATCTGAGTGCATTTTTTTTATTGTGCCTTTATAATTTGTTGCATCAGGTAAACAGATAGAAGCTATCAGGTAAATAACCAAAATTAATTTGTAAAGATATTTATGACTGTAAAAAGGAAAATTTTAGTAACAGCCGCACTGCCTTATGCGAATGCAGACCTTCATTTGGGTCATATGCTGGAACACGTACAGACAAACATCTGGACCCGTTTTCAAAAACTATGCGGGCATGAGTGTATCAGTGTTTGTGGCGATGATGCACATGGCACAGCGATTACGCTCAGCGCTGAAAAAAAAGGTGTAACACCGGAACAACTGGTTAATCAAGTGCATCAAGAACGGTTACAGGATTTTCATGATTTCCATATCGACTTTGACCATTACCATACAACGCACAGTGAAGAAAACAGAGAGCTGGCCGTTCAAATTTACCAGACATTAAAAGATAAAGGGCATATTATTAGTCGTGAAATTACGCAGGTCTTTGATCCTGAAAAAAATATGTTCCTTGCAGATCGGTATATAAAAGGAGAGTGTCCCCGCTGTAAAAGTCCTGATCAGTACGGTGATAACTGTGAAGTATGTGGTGCTGTTTATTCAGCTACAGAACTTAAAAATGCCTACTCCACCTTGTCAGGTGCCCAACCGGTTTCCAAAAAATCAGTACACTTTTTTTTTCAACTAAGTGATTTTACTGCAGTTATTACGCAATGGATACAAAGTGGTGCTGTCACAGAAGAGATTGCCAATAAACTTAAAGAATGGCTGGATCAAGGCTTAAAAGATTGGGATATTTCCCGTGACGGACCTTATTTTGGTTTTGAATTACCCGGAGAAACCAACAAATATTTCTATGTATGGATGGATGCACCTGTGGGCTATATGGCGGCTTTTAAATATCTGTGTGATCGTAAGCCGAACTTAAATTTTGATGAATACTGGAAACCGGACAGTCGCTGTGAAGTGCACCATTTTATCGGTAAAGACATTATTAATTTTCACTGCCTGTTTTGGCCGGCTATGCTACATGGTTCAGGATTTCGTACCCCTACAAAAGTACATACACATGGATATTTGACAATTAATGGTGAAAAAATGTCTAAATCCCGTGGTACTTTTATCAATGTAAGAACGTACCTGAAGCATCTTGATCCTGAATATCTGCGTTATTACTTCGCCACAAAAACAGGACCTGGTATTCAGGACTATGATTTAAACATGGATGATTTCAGACAGCGCGTTAACAGTGATCTGGTTGGAAAGCTGGTCAATATTGCCAGCCGATGTGCAGGCTTTATTTATAAGCACTTTAATGGACAACTAAGCCGTGAGAATATAGCGCCGCAATTAACCCAATCCTTCCAAAAGAAAGCAGAATATATTGCTTCTTGTTATGAAAAGGTTGAAATAGGTAAAGCCATGCGTGAAATTATGGCGCTGGCAGACAGCGCCAATGTATGGATAGATCAACAGAAACCCTGGGTTGTTGCTAAACAGCCCGGCAATGAAATACAGTTACAAAATATCTGTACTGTGGGCATTCATCTGTTCAGATTGTTACTTATTTATATTAAACCAGTACTGCCAGAGATGGTCTCCCGTGCTGAAGTGTTTCTCAATATTGCTCCACTTGTGTGGAATGATTATAAAATATTACCCGCTGAACAGACTATTAGTCGGTTCAAACCATTACTGACACGGATTGATGCAGGACAAATTGATAAAATGTTAGATGAAAATAAAACCAGCGCTACACCAACAGAGCAACCGGCTGCAAAGCAACAGGGCAATTGCTGGATTACAGAACAACCTGTCGCACAAGAGATTGATTTTACAGCCTTTACCCATGTTGATATGCGGGTGGCAAAAGTGATCAATTGTTCTCATGTAGAGGGTTCTGATAAACTGCTACGTTTTGAAGTGGATCTTGGAGAAGAGAAAACCAGAACTATTTTCAGCGGCATCAAAAATGCGTATCAACCGGAACAGCTTACCGGTAAATATGTTATTGTTGTTGCCAATCTTAAACCAAGAAAAATGCGTTTTGGTATCAGTGAGGGTATGATTCTTTGTGCTGGTGGAGAAATTCCTTATCTTGTCCAACCTGATGAAGGTGCTATCGCAGGTATGCCGGTTAATTGATTGTATTTCAATAACTGCGGATATATTCCGGTTAAATTTTATCATCTGGTGAATGGGTATTTGTAATGTCTGATCAAAAAAAAAGTAATTTTTTTAGTAAAGTGACAGAACACATGAAGCAAACAATTAATCCTGGCGCTTTTTCAGAGGTTGGCAAAGATATTAGCGATAATCTCCAGACCATGGTATCTAATCATATGACCAATAAAATGAATCTGGTCACGCGTGAAGACTATGACAATTTATATGCCGTGTTAATGCATACCCGTGAACGGTTAGAAACGGTGGAAAATAAATTAGCTGCGCTTGAAGCCTTACTAAAAGATCAACAACAAACTTAGAATATTAAAAAAATATCTGAACGCCTTTAACTTTAATCAGCCAGATGACCAGTAAGAACTGGTTCCTGGCAATCACAAAAGATTAATGAGTTTGTCGAATCTCCTGTAGTTTTTCAAACAGCCTGTAGCGGTCATCATTGCGCAGATTTTTCACATCCACGATAGCTATAAAATTTTTCAGCTGACCGTCAGAGAAAGAGTTTCCACTTTTCAGGTATTGCCCAATTTCAGTGATTATTTCATTTCCCAGTTCTAATAAGGCAGGTCGGACAGTATTGTACAAATCTCTGGGTTGCTGATTGACAGGGTGAGACAGCCAGTCTGCAAGATAACAGTATTGGATAGATTTGACCGCATTAATCTGGACTTGGAAAAAACTGGCAATGGAGTCCTGATCAAGCTGTTCATCTCTGGCTTTGAGCATAGCTTTTTTTATTACAATCTTTTCTCTGAGCAGATCTTCCACCGGTATGCCAGTCTGCTTCTTAAACAGGGCGATATCTTCCATATAGCTCAAACGCTTATTGATCAACCTGAAAATAGCTGATGCTTTGGAATGAGGGCGGACCTGCGAAGTCATCACTGGCGAGTCAAACGGTAGGGTCGCATGATGTTTCATGCTCTGCTGCTCCTGAACAAAACTAAAATAGAAAGAGTTATTATTATACAAATTTGTTCTTTTGTCTGCAAAGTTCATGGAAGATCAATAGTAGTAAAAAAAGCAGATTTTCTGTAAAGCAGTCGCTCTGTTTCAGGGCTATCTCTTAGTCATTTTTTGGCAGTATCCATTTTATTCTGGCAGATTGCCTGCTACTGAACATCCAATCTTTTCAGCATAAAACCTTGGACTGAGCTTGTCGAAGCCAGGATGTAAAAGCACAATCAGACCTCGACAGGCTCAGCTGCTGAGTGTATCCAGCCAGGGCTGGTATGTTCATCAACAGATAAACATACCTGCATGATTCTGCTCATTTGT
>JAPORK010000333.1 GCA_026710285.1 Endozoicomonadaceae bacterium
AAAAAAACTGTATCTTCCTCGTAGTATCAAAAAGCTGAAAACGTCTTCCGACGCCATAAAATATTTTGCCCGTCAATTACAGGACAGGTTGAGCAGTATTCAGGTTATTGTGGTGGGTAATGAAGGGACAGTTGAGCCACTATTAATCAGAGCTTATGTATCATTGTACCATGTTAAATTTACCAGAAAATCACATGAACAGTTGATGAAGTATTTTAGAAGCAATGGTTTGAGTTTCTCCGGAGCAAAACACTTAGTGATGCAGCTTACCACAGGTGTTGAACATGATAGTACCTGCACCCAAAGTCGTTCAACCTGTATTTTAATTAATGATAAACCTCGTTTTGTTAATGATTATTATCATAAACAGCTTAGAATTTTTGTACCCAACTCTTATTTTAACATAGCCACATCAGTAAAAACATCTCTTCTACATCCGGAAACAGATAGTAATCAGATAGTCTCTCACATCTATGGTAATGCCAACCATTCTGGTAAAAAAAATTTTTATTTTATAAATTTACAAAACTACATCGGACTTAATCCAGGGTACATAAAACTGAATATGAACCGGACCAACAGTCATAATGAGGTTAGAGATGCGCTGTACCAATATGATTTTTCTAATTATTCAATAGCCGGCGGATTAACTGATTATATAGGCAATTTCAATAGCGCAACACAGGAGAGTGCACTAGCTGGCAAAAATTTTATTGGGTTAATGTGGGCACACACTAATAACCTTTTTTTTAGAGATAAAAACAAAGAGGCAATCACTTTCTTCACACCGGCTGAAGGTAGTTTGCAGATAAAACGCAATGATAAAGTTATTTATCAGAACTATGTCGCTAAAGGTTTTAATAAAATCAGTTACGTACGGTTACCCTATGGTAATTATTATGTCAATTTGACGGTGACCCGGGATAATAAAATTATTTATCAGCAAAGGAAATATATTCGTAATACAAATCAATATAACTATGATAATTATGATCCTTACCTGCGATTTGGAGTGATGCGTACTAAACAGAATAATAAAAATATCAGAAAATTCCTTACCGAATCAGGCATTAATTTTCCACTGAATAACCAGTGGAGCATGCATGCCCACGGGTATCTGTTAAAAGAATCGCCTTTTTTTACCATTGGTGCCAATTATCATGGTGATAATTTAACCGCTGGTCTGATGTTAACTAAAGGAAAAGAGAGTTTAAGATCAGAACTAAATGCACAATATGGCTATTTATCATTGCACTTAAACCAAACGGATTTAGGTGATACCGGGAATAAAACGAACTTTTTTTGGAGCGGCAACAATGAAAAACACTTTGATTGTGATATGTTTGTTTTTTATCCATTAAACAATGAGACAACTATTAACGCCAGTCTGTTTTATGATCAAACTAAATACAAGAATAAGCATACAACAGATGAATCAGAACAGAAAAATAATTACTATCATTCTTACCAGTTAGGTATAATGCATCGGTTTAAACACAACATTTATGCCAATACAAACTATATAGTCAATAATAAAAATAAAACATTTATGCTAAACCTGAATGTTCCTCTTGATGAAAATATAAACACAGATACCACTGTAAAACCAGGTCGGGATGCTTATCTTTATCAGTCTGTTAGCTATAATAAACAAATTTCAGAAAGTATAAATTTCTCTTCTTCAGCATCAGTGCAGGTTCAGCACAGAAATTCCAGACAATCTTTCATGACAGCAATATTATCACAGAGTAATGCGTACTGGTATGGAAGCGCTAACATCTCTAAAACTTCAGGTCAGAACCTCAATGCAGATGCTACTATAGAAACAACACAATTTATTAATAAAGCGGGTGTCTTTTATACCAGCAAAACGAATCATCCTGCTTCAGTCTATATCAGAAACAGGGGAAATAAACAGAAACTGGCAGGTACAGCAAAACTGTATGAAGAAAAAACCAGTACGCAATATAAGCTTGATTTGAGTAAATCCCGTATGTTGTATTTCCCCAGTTATAGTTCTGTTGATATTAAGTTTGATTTTAATCAACCTCTTCAGTATAACTTTAATGCACGACAAAAGATGCTTTATCATGTGGACCTGATACCCGGTAAAATAAAGTATCTTGACTTCATAGTCAATGAAGCAGCTAATTTAACTGTAATCAGTTCACCTTATGCACAAAAGATACACTGTGCTGGGAAAGGTTGTTTAAGTACTAAACATTTAACTGCCGGAGTGAGTACTATAAAAGTTAAACCATTTATACCGTTTTACATTTACTCAGGTTGGAAAATATGTGCTAAAATGCTACTGACAACACAATCAAAGAAAACTATTTTATGCGGCTGAAAAGTTATGGAACAGCTAATGTGGTTAATATTGTTGAAAGCACTACTGTTTGTCAATATATGTTTTGCTGATAATAATTCAGTTACAAGTAATCCACTGACTGTCTCAGCATCACTGAGGCGCAGTGAATTAAATACTTTTCCGCTCAAAGTTAAAACTGAGAGTGGACATAATACCTTTACATTAACCTATGATCGTGCAGCAAAAAAATTCACGGATGTAGAGATTAAGCTAATTGTTTCTTCCCTGAAAGAACAATCCTACAAATTTACTCAAATTGTTAATCATTTCACCTGTATTGGTATTAATGATCCATCACATACTAAGCCCATTACTTTCAATAGCGACATTGAGTTACGTGGTGGAAATGACCCTTCTTCTAGTGGCAATGAGCTTAAACCAAAGACAATTTCATGGAAAAAAAACACGGACACAACTTCTCCCTACAAGTCTATATCAACTGTTCCTGTGACTTTTAAATTTAATAAAATAATACCCCAAAAAAACTATGAACATCGTTGTTTGGGTATAGTTACTTTAGTCATAAGTCCAGATCTATGAACACAAATGATTCCTGAAAAAAATAGTAAACTATAGACATTCAGTTTAAAATAGGTACAGGATCTGACTTAAAATACCCACGTTACAACAATTGTGCTTTTTTAATCTGTTTTTTTAAAGATCAGACCAGTGGTAAGACAATGAAAATTACAGACAGACACTATGTTAACAATACTCGTTTAACCACCGAGCCTGAAGCTGGTTGTGAAAAAATCCTCTTGGGAATGGGATGCTTCTGGGGGGCTGAACGCCTTTTCTGGCAGCTGGATGGTGTAACATCCACTTCAGTGGGCTATGCCGGTGGTTTTACAGTTAACCCTGATTATGAACAAGTCTGTACAGGAAGCACCGGACATGCGGAAGTTGTACGGGTGATTTATGATCCTACGATCATTAGTCTGGAGTCTTTGCTCATACACTTCTGGGAAAACCATGATCCTACACAGGGAATGCGTCAGGGTAATGATGTGGGTACGCAGTACCGTTCCATTATCTGTACCTATACACCTGAACAGCAGAGTATTGCGGAATTAACCAGGCTCCGTTACCAGGAAAATTTAAACAGACATAACCGAAGCCGTATAACTACAGAAATAATACCTGCAAAACAATACTATTATGCCGAAGATTATCATCAGCAATACCTGGCAAAAAATCCGCAGGGTTACTGTGGGCTTCGTGGTACTGGTGTCTGTTTTTTTACTTGATAACAAACACTTAAAGATACAAAAACCTTAATGATAACCTGAGTTTTACTTTTTTGCCAGTCTTTAATTGCAGGAAAACAGACATGTTAACTATTAAAGATAACTGTAAATCATCATTTGATTATTAACACAGAAAATCTGCATCATATTGTTTACAGCATAAAAAAAAGACAGGTATTATAAAAACAATACCGCATATGTGAATTAGCATAATAAAAGTCTGATAAAAACAGTAATTAGGAACATTATGGATATTAAAGACCTGCTCAGATTTTGCATTCAACAAAAGGGTTCGGATTTACATCTCTCAACAGGGTTACCGCCTGTTTTGAGGGTAGACGGAGATATTCGCCGAATTAATGCCCCGGCATTAACTAAAGATAATATGGATGCTATTATAAAACAGATTCTCTCTGAAAAAGCGCTTGCTCAATTTACAACAAAGAAAGAGTGTGATTTTTCTTATAATGCGGCAGATGTTTCACGTTTTCGAGTTAATGCCTTTTATCACAACAGAGGTATTGGTATTGTATTTAGAGCTATTCCTAAAATACAATCTATGGAAACATTGGGGCTTGGACAAATATTTAAGGATATCGCAATAAAACCTCGCGGACTATGTCTGGTAACAGGTCCCACAGGTTCAGGTAAAAGTACGACGTTGGCGGCTATGATAGAATTCATCAATTGTCATCGGCATCAACATATTTTAACCATTGAGGATCCGATAGAATTTATCTATGAATCTAAAAAATGCCTTATCAATCAACGTGAAGTACACCAGCATACAGACACTTTCAGCAATGCGTTAAAATCGGCATTGCGGGAAGATCCTGATGTCATTTTGGTAGGAGAGATGCGTGATCTTGAAACCATCCGTCTGGCGCTTTCCGCTGCTGAAACAGGACACCTTGTTTTTGCTACGCTGCACACTTCTTCTGCCCCGCAAACCATAGACAGAATTATTGATGTATTCCCGGCGGCAGAAAAACATATGATTCGCTCTATGCTATCAGAATCGCTGGAAGCAGTCGTTACCCAAACACTGTTAAAAAAAACCGCTGGAGGGCGTATTGCTGCACATGAAATTATGCTGGGAACTTCTGCAATTCGCAATCTGATCAGAGAAAGTAAGACTGCACAAATTTATTCAACGATGCAAACTAGCCATAATATTGGTATGCAGACACTTGACCAGCATCTTAGTAGTTTACTGGAGCAGGAATTAATTACACGGGAAACAGCGAAAGAAAAAGCAGCACAGCCAGAAAAGTTTTAATGGTTAAAACCCATTAGTTTGATTGGTTATTTTATCAGCCACATGGAAAAGACCTGGAAATTTATCACCTACAAACTCTGGTTTGGAGTTTTTGATTAAATAATAAAAGTTCTTTCTTTTATCGACTGATGCTGAAATAACCCTGTCATTCCACTGTCTCTTAGTCACATTTTTTAGATGCTGACTTTTATCCTGGCAGGTTGCCTGC
>JAPORK010000285.1 GCA_026710285.1 Endozoicomonadaceae bacterium
AATAACTATTTTATATTTAAATAATCAATGAGCAAGATTGCGGAAATGTCGGTTATAGGTATGAAATATTCAAATTATTTGTATTCAATTAAATAATGACAGATGAACAGTATTACACCTGTCAGCAGTAAGGTGCAGAAATGCTGCTTTTGCACTAAATTCTGCACTGTTAACTTTCCACCAGGCATAAAAACCAGGCATAAAAAATCAATGAACAGTATTGGGTCAGACAGGGTTCACTATATCGACAAGTCTCCAAAGCAAGTTTTGATATTATCTGAATTTATCTCAGCGGATTCTGCACCGATAAACCATTTTTCTTCATGTCGTACTGGGTCAATAACAAGCCCTAAACTGTAGGCTGAATTAAAAAAATCTTTTTGCGTTTTACGATCTACACCACTGAAGAAAGCACCTAAATTCGGGTGGCTGTGATACCAACCCACAACAAATGTTTCAGTATCGCTTATCTGGCTGGCAGACTGCCATACATCCGGCTGCATCGTTAATGATACAGACGTTGCCTCAAAATTATTGCTTGGTATTGACTCTCTGATAACGATTGCAATAAGACCTTCAGTAAGATCATTAGTACTCACAACGCTTCCAACCAAAAGACCACCAAGCTCTACTTTTTTAGAATTTAGATGTTGTATGATACTGTTGTATACCCGGTCAGGAATAATGATCAAAGGATAATCGGCTGTTTGATTAACCAGACCCACGATATCAATGAATGACCATCCTGTTGTCATCCGGCTAATATTGCTCGCCAAAATATCTGGTTTGATATTATTCCATTTCATGCAGGTACCATAAATTTATGGATACATTTAGGACACGTTACTTTCAGTGTTTTGTTCATCGGAACACGCAACGACCCTTTACACGCAGGACAGGGAATAATTTTTTTTTGGTCTGAATGACTATTTATATTGTTCCATACTATTTTTTTCTTCGGCTGATCAGTAGCGTTCAGCCGGTTAGTTGGAAAGGCTTCAGGATATTTTTTAACTGCAACCTCATACCAGTTCAGCGCTTCTCCGTTAGCTGGTGACTCTGCATTCAGTATTGTCTTATCAAATGTAATAATTTTAATTATTCGTTCCACTAACAGATCAAGCCCCTGCGTTGGTAACCACTTTGTTCCAAAGCAAATCCTTCCTGAACGGTATACATTAGGATGGTATATCGGTGTGGTAATCTTTGCGGTGGGTTCTTGAAATGGATAACGGCTTAAAAGTTCAATTTCGACGTTTGTCGTTTGCTGAACTTTTTGAGGGTAATGATTTGATGGAGCAGTTGGATAATTTAATTCCAGAAAAATTTTACTCACCGGCTTATCCAATGTGGATTTAATTTTGATACGTCCGTTAACGGAACCGGGTAATTCATTTATTTTACGGAGATCTTGTTTGATACGTTCAGCAGATATACTCATGTTTACCCCGCAACAAGCACTGGTTGAATTTCCAGAACGTGCCCATCTCTTACGCCATTATCGCCAAGGGCTGAATTTGGATTAACGATTTCTTCCGTGGTGGTGTTAACCAGATTGTAATCTGTATCTGTTGGCAATGCCCAGTTATCAACAGCCCCCTCTATTATATCAGCTCCGGTATTATCCGTATTTATTTGAATTTCTGCTTTGCGTGTTTTATCAGCAGTTCTGAGAATTATATTGATTGATGACATTAATTTTGCTCCAGCTCAATAATGGTGGTTTTGGTTTTACTATCAAAACGGATGAATTTTGCAGGTATCTCTTTACCTGAAAAATTTGTAATCAGTTCATTAATTGAAAAACTATCTTTTATGTTGATATCTACACTGTCGCTTTTGCATCCCTGACATATTGTCAAAGCGGAGTCAAAGTCGGACGCTTTTTGAAAAACCGTGGTTGCATCTTCTCCGTTAGGGTTACATTTTGTGCAGTGGTAAGAAACCAGGACAGGGTCGCTGGTTATGATGTGATTTTCTTTATCTGCGGTTAAAAGAAAATTATTTTCAATTCTGGCGGTAGCTTTGATGATTGCAATATGATCTTTCATTGAAGAACATGCAGGACAATTATCTTTTTGTTTAAGAGTGCTTACAGTTGACCTGCCTGTAAAAGTATTAGTCAGTATTCGTTTTGCAGTCTGTTGTGGCTCACCTTTGATCAGATTAAGTGCATTGGCAACAGCAAGTGATCCGGTCAAAGCGGATGTGATGATGGTTGTGGGTATTTTCTTTTCATGAAAGGCAATCTTTTTTAGCCAGCCGCAGGAATACCGTTCCTGCATTCGTGCATATACGCTGTCTGGAAGGTTGCACTCGTAACAGGGAATATGTTTTCCTGATCTGAATGGGAAAATTTCTACCTGGCTGAATTTGCTGTCAATACCGGTATTAATCAAATTAGTGCCGGCAATAAAGCATAACTGATTCAGTTTTATACGTGCTTCAAAATTATCAACACAGCATAACACAGCGTCATAAGCGCTGATTTGTGTAAATGAAAGTAAATCCCAAAAATCACCCGGAAAAACGTTTACCTCAATACTGCAATCCAGTTCTTTAATTCGCTTGCCGGCAATTTCTGCTTTGTTGAAACCAATATCATCCGCTCTGAATAGGACACTTCTCGTCAGATTATGAATTTCGATGGTGTCAAAATCGAAAAGATCAATCTTTCCAACACCAAGAAGAGCCAGATTTTTAGCAACTTCGTTTCCAATTGCACCGCAACCAATGACGGCAAAAGAAGAAGCCTTAACGTCCTCCTGAGAAAACCAGTCTATCAAGGAATGTCTTTGGTAGCGATCCGTTATCATTGTTGCATTTCCCTTTTGATTTGTTCTATTGCCTGATTAAACAGCTTTGATACCGCTTCCCCATGCTTTGACAAAAAACAGTGGGTTTTATCAGGATGATATAAGCGCATCTTTTTTCTATATGCCTTTTTAACTTCATCCATAGTTGCACCATATTCAATATCGAGCCGTTCATATGGATTTTGTGCTTTAATTTTTTCAAGCTGATTTTTGTAGCCTGTTTCTATGTTTTTCCATTTCATTACTTAACACTCAGGATCATTGATTTTTCAGAAACAATTATTTCGTAACCGAAGATTGGATTTTTCTTAATAAGTCCGCGCACTTTTATCTTCTTGCCTGCAAGACTATTGATGTACTTTTCGCCACCAACCCGTTTGGCAGATCGATCAAAAAACACCAGCTTAAAACCGCGTGACCATGACTTATTTTCAAACATTGCGGCAAAATCAGAACCACGTTTACTTCGCAGAACCTTGTGAACAAAACCTTCAAAGGTTACAACTGACCCTGCATGTTGTTGATAATTTTGCAATGTAATAATTTTTGGTGTGTAATCTTTACCGCGTGGGGTTTTGGTGTCTGCCACAATGGCAGTGATATCTGTTGAATGACAGGCTACACAACGGGAAGCATTTTCTTTACGTAATAACTGAAAGCTTTCAGCATGGTAATAAACTTTGCATGATTGACATTGATACAGTCCTGAAGCTTTTTTAAGTGGAGCTCCGGTAAAAGCATCATGAAGACCATCCAGATCAGAGCTAGTCAGAATATTGGATAAAGCATCACCATTAACACTACTTTTTGCGTTTTTTTTAGTGGTAGTTGGTTTGAAAGCAATGCTGGAACTGCTTCGGGAGGAGGTTCTCGGAGTATAAGTCAGTGATTCTCTTTGCGTGTTGGAATTACCACGGGTCGTTGTGTTTACAGTATGTTCAGATGCAGTGCTTTCAATTACAGCACACTGGCGTCTGGAATCGTTTGGAGTGTGTGTAATGGGTTCTTCAGACAAATCACTGCAAACAGGAAAGTGGATAGTATTTCTGCGGGTAGATGTCCCGGGAGTGTAAGCCTGTGATTCTCTTCGTGTATTGGAATTACCACGGGCCGTTGTGTTTACAGTATGTTCAGATGCAGTGCTTTCAATTACAGCACACTGGCGTCTGGAATCGTTTGGAGTGTGTGTAATGGGTTCTTCAGACCAATCACTGCGTACTGATGCCGGAAGATCAATACGATTTTTGTCAGGGGAAGACGTTTTTTGGGTGTTTCGGTTACTATTATTCTTCGGCAATTCCTTATTGGAAATGACTCCCCGCAACCAGGCTAATATAAAAATACCGGCAATGACTATCAGAGCATCCATTGTTTAATTCATACCACCCTGGCTTAAATCAAAATCTGTTACATAAAAAATAAAAATCTGTTCTGTTTACGTTTCATCGTGAGGATTATTTCAAATTTTGCCTGTTTTCCACAGAATAAAATTACCGTAATTTCATTTTGGATGAAAATAAAAAAATAGAGCCTTAAAATCAGAATCCACGTAGTAAGAATGAGGGTGTTATCAGAATGTATGTGTTTTAAAAAACCATTAAATAACAAAAATCATCATTCAATGGCGGCAGGTTATCAGAAATCATTTGGGCGTGCAATTAAAATTTTAATTTTTAACAAAAAAGACCTCTCCAGCTATATTGACAACTGTTTTGAAGGTTTAATGAAGGCTGAATAGAATTTATTTTTAGTTGGTTCACAAAAACAATACTTTGGACAGTTTTTAAAAACCTACCATGGGTTAAACTGTAAACCATTGATTTCAAAGGATATTTTTTACAGCCAGATGAAAAATAAATCCTTTTAAAATCAACAACTTAAAAAAACTTTCCGAAGTGTTGCAAAAAAAAGAGACAATATTTACTGTGGAGATTTTATTAATTTCCCCCAGGAAATCTTCAAATGTGTATTTTCACAGATTGCAATGAGCTGCTTTTTTGTATCCTTCACCAAAAATTACTTACCGAAAATACAGTAACAACAATAAATCGATATTCTTTTTCTCTGTGCATCTGCAAGTTTCTTCTGATGTACAATCAACAGTTTTCGGGCTGCATTCTTGCGAGTATTCACAAGCCTGGATATTGAGTTCTTTCAATCTGACATGTATTGTCGTTTATTTATTACACTTTGGGTTATTTTCACAAATAAGCAATTCGTTTCAATAGATAAAGTGAATATTTTTTAATAAAAATTTAACTTTTAACTATAATG
>JAPORK010000229.1 GCA_026710285.1 Endozoicomonadaceae bacterium
ATCAGACACCTGATGGAAATCATTTGTATGCTTTAGGTGATGCAGGCACACAACAGGCAAAAAAGAAACGTATGATTATCAGAAGTGGAAGGCATCGCAGTAAAGAAACAATGGAGTGCCTGTCTAAAACTATGTTATCTTCTCATAAATTTATAGACGGTTACTTTACTTTTTTTCCCATTGACCCACGTCTTAATTTTGCAGTTCAGGGAACTGTCATTTTTGATAAGGAAGCTTTTAATGATGTAATAGTGGCACAGGGACGTAGTGGTTTTCGTAATAACTGGTGGTTTGGAGGAAGGTTTTGTACCACTTTTGCGAGTACAATCCGGGAGGCCGTAACCTGTACTTCCGTGACCGGTAAAAAATGGTGCTTTGTGCGCGGACGGTTCAAAATTAAAGGTGATTCTCAAGCTGATAACAATGGTCATGATGAAATTTCTGTGTTCCAGGCTCCATGCACAACAAAATTTTTTGACCATTTAGATCTATCACAAATACCTTGAACGGTGAGATAAGAAGAGAAAAAACTTATTTGTCGTTATAATCTGATGAAATAATATTCATGTCAGCCGGTCAAATCAAGTATATGTCTATGCTGAAATTTATCTTTAAAATGATTGTTTTTTTATTAATGATAAATCAAATACGCGACATCCTGAAATAGATATAATTAATAGCTGCTCACCAGATAATTTTTTCTCTCAACAACTGAATCTGATTGCGTAACTGAGCTGCCTCTTCAAACTCAAGATTTTTAGCATGCTTCATCATTTTTTTCTCCATCTGCGTGATCATTTTAAGCAATTCTTTGGGATCAGCGGGCAGTTGATCTGTAGGTATATCTGCGACCTGTTTTTTTCTACCTTTACTTTTAGCACCTGGTATCGCACCTTCCATAATGTCATGAATTTTGCGTGTTATTCCTTTTGGCGTGATGTTGTGTTGCTTATTATACCTTACCTGCTTCTTACGACGTCGGTTGGTTTCATCAATGGCTCGTCGCATGGAACCGGTTATTTCATCAGCATACAAAATAGCTTTACCTTTTAAATGACGTGCTGCCCGCCCAATTGTCTGAATAAGTGATCGCTCAGAACGTAAAAAACCTTCCTTATCTGCATCCAGAATAGTCACTAAGGCCACCTCAGGAATATCTAACCCTTCCCGTAACAGATTAATTCCTACCAGAACATCAAAACTACCCAAACGAAGCTCACGAATAATTTCAACACGTTCTACTGTATCAATGTCAGAGTGTAGATAACGAACACGCACATCATGTTCAAATAAATAATCAGTAAGATCTTCCGCCATCCGCTTTGTCAGTACGGTTACCAAAACTCGCTGATGCTCTTTTACACACAGGTTAATTTCGGAGAGAAGGTCATCCACCTGAGTTATAGCCGGACGCACTTCAACCTCAGGATCAGTGAGACCTGTTGGACGAACAATCTGTTCCACACGCTGATCTTCATGCTCTGCTTCATAATTACCAGGTGTTGCAGAAATAAAAATAGTTTGTGGGCGCAGATGTTCCCATTCTTCAAAACGTAAAGGTCGGTTATCCAGCGCAGATGGAAGACGAAAACCAAAGTTTACTAAATTTTCTTTCCGGGAGCGATCTCCTTTGTACATAGCACCAAGTTGAGGTAGTGTCACATGTGACTCATCAATAACTAATAGGGCATTGTCAGGTAAATAATCGAACAGCGTTGGCGGAGGGGACCCGTCCGGTCTGCCTGAAAGATAACGAGAATAATTTTCAATACCAGTACAGTAACCCAGCTCCATCATCATTTCAGTATCAAAGCGTGTACGCTGTTCCAGTCGCTGCGCTTCAACCAGTTTATCGTTATCTCTGAGCTCTTTTAAGCGTACTTCCAGCTCCTGCTGAATTGCTTTAATTGCATCTAAAATGGTTTGACGAGGAGTTACATAATGTGTTTTTGGGTAGACAGTAATCCGTGGCGGGCGACGCAGAACCTTACCTGTCAAAGGGTCAAAGCAACTAATCTGATCTATTTCACTGTCAAATAACTCAATCCTTATGGCTTCTTTGTCAGATTCTGCCGGAAAAATATCAATGGTATCTCCACGGACTCTGTAAGTTGCACGAGCAAATGCCTGGTCATTGCGGGTATATTGCATGCTGGCAAGGGATCTGAGAATTGCTCTCTGATCAATTTTATCACCACGATCCAGATGCAGCACCATTTTCAGATAAGCCTCAGGATCCCCTAAACCATAGATAGCAGAGACTGTTGCTACAATAATAACATCTTTACGTTCCATTAAAGCTTTGGTTGCAGATAAACGCATTTGCTCAATATGTTCATTGACTGAAGCATCTTTTTCTATGTAAGTTTCTGAAGCCGGAACATAAGCTTCTGGCTGGTAGTAGTCATAATAAGAAACAAAGTACTCAACCGCATTATTGGGGAAGAAGGTTTTAAACTCTCCGTACAGCTGTGCTGCCAATGTCTTATTATGAGCCATAACAATAGTAGGTCTTTTCACTTGCTGAATTACATGAGCAACAGTGAAGGTTTTACCTGAACCGGTTACACCAAGCAGCGTCTGGTCAAATAGCTTATTGTGTATTCCATGCACCAGTGCTTTGATAGCTTCAGGCTGATCACCTGCGGGTTGAAAATCAGACTGTAAAGAAAATTTATTTTCCATTGTTATGTTTTCACTATTGCAATAAATTTTTTAATATCATCAGTATGCAATATATACCTGTTTAACTGCAAGGTGGCAGATTTTATTTTTGTGTAAACCGTTAATAATAAGACATTACCTGTGTGACCACGTCAGGTCAAAAAAAGTGATGAAGGCTATGCCCCCACCTGTCTGGAAAGGTATTCCTATAATGAACTATTCCTGATAGTACCTGCTTTAGAAAAATTTGTAATGTTTTGATGATCATAGCAATACCTGATTCACTCCGTAAGAAAATTTATTTACAAAACAGATGGTGAATGTAAGCTATACTGTTTAACTTGGTAATCCACATAATCAACCTTAAATTATTCAAATGTAGCGGTTGATTTATAATCGATCTGTTGATAAATATTTTTCCCACTAACAATCTGATTAACATATGATTACCAACCTCAAAACAGAAGGATATAAAAACAATTATTTGATAACTTCAGGTGTTGAGCATTATGAATAAAAAATTTGATTCAATCTTTTTTGCTATTGTCGTATTGTTAATATTTTTTGGAAAAAGCCTGTCTAGTTTTGCTGAATCCATTCCATTGATACCCTCTTCATTTACTAATGCAGAAGATGCTTCATTTAAAGACGGCATGTTATTTCCACAAAAAAAGAAGCCTGACGTTGGTGAATTTTCAACTTTGACCTTTAAAAATCTTCATTTTGATGAGGGTAAAACGATAACGATAAATCTTCTTTCTGATGACGTATTTCTGGGAGCAATTGGTATTGGAACTGCCAAAAATTATCTTATAATTGACCGGGGATACGTCTCTTTGTTACAGGGTAAAATGGTCTTTAATCGTCGTGCTGATAATTTCTTATTACCAATGCAAAAATTGAGTGGTAATATTGCTTTAATTGTTAAGCGTAACAAAAAGACATTGGACTTTGTAGTACAATATGCTACGCATAGTTTAAAAGGTTCATTTGAATACAAAAAAATCAGCCCAGATGCACCACTACAGCTGCTATTGTCACCTGTAAATTCAAAAATTCCTTCTTTTTCTGTTACCTCAATTACAGTCAATACTGATAATTTACCACCGGCAATTTCTGCAAAAAAAACACCACACAAACTGGTTGAAAAGTATAGATATCCTAAAGATCAGCTCCAAAAAATCACACAATCTTTAACTCTGGATACGGCAGATTTAAACGTTAAAGTAACCAGTGAGAATATTAAAAAATTAGAGACTGCGCTACTAAGTTACAAAGATATTAAAATTAACCTTGATAACTTCCAGTTTGGTCATTTTTATCTGCCTTATGCTTACGAATGGATTTTTAAGAAGACAAAAAACATCAAAGTCCTAAATAAACTCATTGACCAGGCTCGAAGTGTTTATCAATATCGTAATGATAATATGCCACCAGAGACGCGTTTTAAATTTTCTGAAAGCTCCCTGGGAACCAAAATGTATCATAAAAACCCTTATGCTAAAACATGGCCTCATTATCAGGAAGCAACCGTTAACGAAAACAATGAAGTTGAAATTGTCTCCGGATGTGCAGCTTTTGCCTCACTATCTTATTTTACAGTAACAGCACGCGTTATTGCTGCTAACCGAGAATTATGGGAACAACAATATCATGGTACAACTTATAAACAGATTATGTATGATTTGATTGATTGGTCCGTAAGTACTATTGATTATTTTAATGATGTTTATCTTGACACTTCCCGGTTTGTGTATCGTTATCCACCCGGATCAGCCTATGCAGCAAGAGTGACTGAGGGTATACCTTATTTATATTTCAATCGTTATTTACCATTTATGGTAAACATGATTGCGTTAGTAGAAACTTATGAAATATTGAATATAAGAGCTAAACAGGTTCAGTTTATTGATAAAGTGATTTCCAGCAATGTCAATGTATTTCGAAGTGTGTGCCGTTACCAGGGCAAAAATTATCTTTACTATCCATATACTGCTTCTAATCCCAACAAAACAGAAGACTTCGGTCATGGTTCCTTTGATGGCAATTCATTAGAGATTTTATATAAATCAGGTCGTTATCAGTTTACTAACGATATGGTTCGTCGTATTGCCAATACTTTCAATGATAAATATATTAAATCACCGGGTGTTATTTCAAAATGGCCCGGTGATAAACATATCATTCACAACTATACATATCTTCCGGGGATGAAGGGAATGATTTGGTATGCCCATTGGAATAAAGGACTTCAGACTAATATTGTTGATTATATAGTTAATACATTAAAAGCTAAAAATACACGTATTTATTGGGAAGTATTAAAACTACGAGATGGATTTTATGATACGACAGGACCTATCTGGGGTTCACAAAAAGCACCTGATTAACAGAATCAAAGGCTT
>JAPORK010000365.1 GCA_026710285.1 Endozoicomonadaceae bacterium
CATTGACAGAATAAGTGTTAACGTCAGTGCATGTGATGTTAGATTGATAATGTCACCTTCACCCATAATTTTGACCTTTCTTATTGATAACTTAATACCAGGTTATGAATTAACCGGCTCCATCCATCCAACAGAACAAACAGTAGTAGTTTAAAGGGCAATGAAATGGTCATAGGGGATACCATCATCATACCCATGGCCAGCAAAATATTAGACACAATCAGATCAATAATAATAAACGGCAGATAAAGTAAAAAACCTATTTCAAAGGCTCTTGTTAACTCACTCAGTGCAAAAGAAGGAAGAAGAATCATTAAACTGTCTACTGTTAATTCTTGTTTGTATTTAAGTGGCCAGAGCACTCTTGCAGTTTTTATAAAAAAAGTGCGCTCTCTCTTTCCGGTATGCTTAGTTAAAAAAGCTTTATAGGGAGCAATGGCCTGTTCCACCGGCTGACGCCAGCTGTCATCTTTAATGGTTAACTCCTGATCTTTTAATGAAGCGTAAATGTCCATACCCACAGGTGCCATAATGTAGACAGTGAGAATAATAGCCAGAGAGTTTAATGCCATACTCGGTGGAATTTGTTGTAAACCCGTGGCATTTCGGAGAATGCCAAAAACAACCATTAGTTTAAGAAATGAGGTTCCCAAAATTGCGGCAAAAGGAATCAGAGACATCGCTGCCAGCGGGAGTATCAGATAAAATGGCGTGGAAAGATTCAAATCCATATGTGTGCGTTCCCTGCGATATTAAACAGCAGTCATCATCTTGTTATAATCTGTAGACGCTGACTGTTGTCTTCCTTTTCCCTTAATGGTTTATAATAAAAATTATAATATTTTGGTGATCCGGGTACCTAACTGTCCGTTCACATCCACAAGCTCACCCTCAGCCAGTGGTTTTCCGTTAGCGTTAATAACTACGGGATTGGCAATAGCACGGTTAAGCTGAAAGGTAAAACCCGGAACCAGCTGCGACATATGACCTAATGGAATTTCCTGTTTGCCCAGATCAAAAGTAAGCTGTACCGGAACACTTTTCAGATCAGGTTGATCAGCCACCGGTTGTGATGCTTGTTGTGCGCCTGCCGCTGCTACATCTTGCGCAGGTTCATTTAAGTCATCGTCGAATTCATCGTCATCATCAAAATCATCCAGATCATCACTCATTGGTGCCTCCATTGGTTTTATCAGGGTAATTTCTCCGTTATGCAGCTTGCCCAGAAAGCCGTGCTCAGATGCCGTTTTTATAAAAAGGTGCTGACGATCCTGGTGCCAGGCGTGGTCAAATAAGATCACATCCTGTTTTTGTAACCGGTGAACCTGCACTGAAGAAAGAAACGTACGACCCGCCTCAATGGTTAATAACAGCGGTAACTGTGCAAATGCCGACAGATCACTGCCGGGAAGGGATTCAATCCAGCTTTTATTTTGTGAATTCATTCCCAGGATACCCGGATATTGGTTACCATTGAGCTCAAAGATAACTGACCAGGCTGGTGTGACGGGTTGCGCAGAAAAATTTACTTTTATCAGTTGCACATCTTTTTGTAACAGCGCTTTCAGATCTTTAAGCAAGCGTTCAAAGATGACCTGCATACTTCCCATCAGCAAGGGTTCAGGCAGTTGGTCTATTACGCCGGCAACCGGTGTTTTTCCCAGGGTTATTGCCGAGAAGAGTGACCGGCTGAGCTGAATAGGTGTATCCACGCCTTCTATGCGTACGGTGAGGGTAAAATCAACAGGTGGCATGTCTGTGGCAATGGGAGCCAGTGTAATGGTTACCGGTTGTCCGTGTAGCTGCGAACTAAACTGTGCATAACGACCACACAACAGATTATTGGCATGAAGCTGATCTGCTGAAAGAGAAACCAGTGTCAGAGGTTTGATCGCCATGGCCTGCATAATCCTTTATTGAGAGTTATTGTTATCCGCTAACTATTTTGTCTTTCATCATCGTCGTCGTCTTCTGCGACAAACTCATTGCGGGAACGACCATCTTCTTCTTGTTCCATCTGACTTTGTTGCATATTGACGCTCACTTCAGCATCACCAAATTTATTTTGTAGCTGACTCATTAACGACTGTTCATTCTTACTTAAAAAATCAAATGATTCCGGTGAAGTGGTTGCAAACTCAACACTCAGCTGCCCGCCTTCTTTGCGGATCATCACTTCAGTGCCAGGTAAAAAATCCTGACTGAAAGAGATTCTGGCTTCTTTGGTTGATCCTGCTTCAGCCAGCATGATACGGTCAACAATTTTATTTATTTTCTCAACAGATTCACTGGCATTGGTCTGCTGAACTGCAGCGGTTTCGGTAACGTTTATGTTGGTCGGTGCGGTGGTTTTGCCCTGACTGAGTGAACGCATCAGATCAGCAGGGCTTTTTTCTGTCATATCTTCTTCCATGGACTCTGCTTTACGATCAGCGTGTTTACCTTCTTTGGCTGTTCTTAGTGCATCCAGACCATGGTCAGATGGTTTACCGGTTTGCTTTTGTTCAGATAATTTACCGGCTTGCTTTTCAGCTGCGTGTCGGGTGGATAATAATTCACCCTCCGCACTCTTTTCAAAATCACCAAAGGGGTTTGCCGATCTTCCGGCAGATTTTCTGTCTGTTAGTAACTCACCGTCACTGCCTTTTGCTGACTTATCCATCTGACTGGCAAAATCTTCCGCGGCTTGTGAATCAGCAGCTTTTTCTGGTTTTCCTCCCGGCGGAGGCAGTGGCTGTGTGTTACCTCCTGGTATTACGCCTGGCATATTGCTCATCAATACTCTCCTTAGCATTCCTGTTAAAAGCGATTTCTGGGTGTAAACTCTTCTAATTCTGCCTCTTCTGCACGCGCTGCTTCCTGCGCTGCCTCTTCATCGAGCACTTCTATGAAGGTTTCAAATTTTTCAACCGTTTGCATCGCTTTTCTGTAAAGTTGTTCTGCTTCTTCTAATTCTTTTTTGCACTGGGTAAGATGTTCTTTCGCCTTGTTGATGTCATCCTCAAGAACACTGTCTTTTTCCCGCATGATAACAACACGACGCTTTAACAGATCCAGCTCTCTCTCTTTAACCTGCGTATTCATGATCTCATCATAGAGTCGTTTTTCTTCTGCCTTACGCCATTGCAAATAGTCTTCCAGTGCTTTTTCTTTTTTTTGTAAATCAATAACTGCCTGCTCTACTTTGTAACGACAACGTTTTACTGCTTCATGGGCAGATTTCTCTCTTATTTTTTTTATCCGCAGTAAATCGTGTAGCATGCGCTGTTATACCAGTTGTTGTAACTGTTGAATGTTTAAAGCAAATTCCTGAAGTTCATCGGTACGTTGTTGTAAAAATTTATTGATGTTGTCTATTTTAGCCAGTGCTTCATCGGCCAGCTTATCTGATCCCTGCTTATATTCTCCCACTTTAACCAGCAGTTCAATTTCTTTGTATTTAGCCATCAATTCTCTGACACGCCCGGCTGCCGCCAGATGTTCTTTATCAACAATATTATTCATTACACGACTGGCACTGGCCAAAACATCAATGGCAGGATAGTGGTTAGCAGCAGCCAGCTTACGCGAGAGAATAATGTGACCATCAAGAATAGAGCGGGTTTCATCAGCTACAGGTTCGGTCATGTCATCACCTTCCACGAGAACGGTGTAAAGTGCGGTGACAGAACCTTTGTCAGACATACCGGCCCGTTCCATGAGTTTGGGCAGTGTTGCAAAGACTGAAGGAGGAAAACCCCGACGTGTAGGTGGTTCGCCTGCAGCCAGTCCAATTTCACGCTGAGCACGGGCAAACCGAGTGACAGAGTCCATGAGTAACAGTACTTTTTTTCCCTGATCCCGGAAGTATTCAGCCACGGCAGTGGCGGTATAAGCGGCTTTGGCACGTTCCATGGATGATTTATCTGAGGTAGCCACGATGGTGACTGATTTTTTAATGCCTTCTTCACCGAGATCGTGTTCTAAGAATTCACGTAGCTCCCGACCACGCTCACCGATTAAGGCCAGTACAGTAACGTCTACCTGTGCACCTTTGACCAGCATGGATAACAGCGTTGATTTACCACCACCTGCGGCAGCAAAAATACCCATCCGCTGCCCTTCACCGCAGGTCAGTATACCGTCCATGGCTCGCAGACCCAGTGGAAGTGGCTGGTCGATAATTTTTCGGGTTAATGGATCAGGGGCATCGGCATAGACAGGATACCAGGCATCAGGTGCAGTTTTTTCATCACTGTCTTCATGCAACGGATGCCCCATACCATCGAGAACTTTGCCTAAGAGATGCGGTCCCACCGCAATATGATGCACGTGTCCGGTAGGAATCACTTCAGTATTACCGGAAATACCGACAATATCGCCTAAGGGAGTCAGTACTGCATCGTATTCCTGAAAGCCGACGACTTCTGCGTAACCTTTTTCTTCGCCGGGGGTGATCAGTTCACACAGTTCGCCCACTTTGACATTAGGAACAGCTGCTTTGAGAATCATTCCCTGAACTTCAGTGACCCTTCCTCTGATGTCAACCAGGCGACTGCTATCTACAGCATTTTGCAGGGCATCGGTTAAGTAGTTAAGTGCTTTGCTCACGACAGATCCTTCTGTCCGGATAATTAATCAATATTTTTATTCTGCGATATAAATCAGGTTATATTAAAAAAAGTGTAGCTGCTTAATAAAAGATGTGGAAAGAGTGAGGATATTTTTTTTATCAGGGATGCGGTAAAACCCAACCTTTCAGATCTGTCTTTTAGTCATATTTTTTAAGTTCTGATTTTTATTCACAGGTTTATTTTCTGTTGAATATACCAATCATTTACTGAATACACCGTGGGCTGAGCTTGTCGAAGCTGGGCTACTTTTGGCTTCTGGGCTTTGACAGGCTCAGCCCACGGTTTTATGCCAAAAAGGCTGGTATATTCAGTAACAGGCAACCTGCCAGGATAAAAGTAAGCGCTTAAAAAGTGTGACTAAAAGACAGCTTTCAGGGCGGGGATATAAGGCGGTTAATTTGGTGTTTTTTGCTGAATATACCAGCCTTTGCCGGACACACCGTGGGCTGAGCCTGT
>JAPORK010000263.1:0-4622 GCA_026710285.1 Endozoicomonadaceae bacterium
AGGAAGCTCACGCATCGCCATAAGGCAGGCTTTATCAGCTTGATAAATAGCGCACCCAATCGGCGTAAAACCTTGACGATCTAAAGCTATGAAATGATTACGACTGGCAGCAGACAGCATACCAATTAATTCTGCGTTCCCTCTCTTAACCGCAAGATGAAGAATGTTGCTCCCGTGACTATTATGACCACCGAGATTAACACCAGCCTCTAAGAGCCTGCTGGTAAACCAGACTTGGTTGTCAAGATTATCCTCTTTAGAAAGAGAATAGCTTTCGTGCCAGGCAGCCATGTGCAACACATTATTGCCATAATAGTTTTTAATGTAAGGATCAATGCCCTGGCATAATAATCTTTCAAAGCATTGTCTTGCATTAACGCAAACAGCAAGTATAAGAGGAGTATAACCTTTCTCATTTTGGGCGTTAATGTCAAGGATCTCATACTCTAGCAACAACTTTAACATCTCAACATTATCTGATGCAAGCACCTTATGCAGTAAGCTGTAACCCAACTTATCTTTAGCTGTAATCTCCGGGTTAGACAATGCCACCATCAGAAATGAAACACATTCCAGACTTCCGTTTAGTACTGCAGAAGCGAGTGCATTGTTACCATATTTATCTGGAATGCCCGGATCAACACGGGGATCTGACGTTAATTTTAAAACACAATCGGGATACCAACGAGCAGCAATGTTTACAGGAGTGCAACCATCTTCATTTTTATAATTAACATTAATATGTTTAAACGCTAATAAAAAATCAATCCACTGCTGCTTGTCCCTGCTAACAGCATAATACAGGATCTCACCGTTGTATTCAGCATAATTAAGGTGATCAAAATGAAGCCTGAAAAGCTCCATAAATTCAATATTATCTTGATTTACTGCATAAAAGAAAGGTCTTTTACCATTTTTGTTTTTAACAAAAACATCAATCCCTGAAACAATTAGCAGCCGGACAGACTCTACAGCATTATGCTTAATAGCCATATGCAAAAGCGTATCGCCTTTTCTGTTTTTGATATTAATATCATTGGTTGAGTTAATGAGCTTTTGCAGTTTTGCTGAATCATTCTGTCTAACAGCAGAAAACAACTCTTCAGCAATTGCAGATTTTATATCAGCTTTATCATTAGTTGGTTTTGATGCAGAGACAGCATTGTCAAAACATCTGCTAATTTTACCCAGATTATTATCCGGATTAAGAATCAGATCTAACAGAGCACGCAGAAGATTAATAGCAGCTATAGATTGTGGAAAATTATCTGTATTTGATATTGCCTGATACAAGGGAGCGTACACAACCTCATTACCCTTTATTTGGTACCCCCAGGCAGGGTTTCTGGATGGATCAACAATGCTACTATTCATTTTTTGGTACCCCTAAATCGAAAAAATATAAACAATGGGTTCTTGCTACTTTAAGTGTGAGAATTTACCCAATAATTACTGTTTGAGTTTTTTGGTCTGAAATAAACAAGATGTCTGTTTGAGCAGATTAAAATATCTATTTTGATCAACGTCGTCAACCGAAATTTTTAATTATCAGTTATTTTTTATTGTACTTTTATTATTTCTTTGCAGAGATTGCCCGGACATGGTTTCAGGGTTGTACAAATTAATATTCTTATCTGCCACGTTCACCAGAATAAAAAAAGCGCTTTTTTATAATTATGCAATAATCATTTTTCAGATGCTATTATCATGATATTATGTTGTTTATACGCAGATAATTTGCTGCTTTTTTCCTCAGAGTGTTGCAGTGTGTGGATATTTCACTAAAATACGTATTTTTATGCGGTAATTCATTATATTTCAATGTATCATATCTTATTGATAGTAATTCAGCATTAAAAATTGTATGAAAAAACACAAACTATTGGATTATATTTGATTACCTGCTTCTATAATGAAGCGTCTGTCATACATAGTGTTTGAGAAATTTGATGAATAATACGGCATTTATTTTTCCTGTTCAGGGTTCACAGAAAGTAGGCATGTTAGCTAAATTAATGGCTGCTGAACCTCTGGTTATTAATACGCTTACAGAAGCATCGGATCTCATTAATCTGGATATTTTATCTTTAATTAAAGAAGGTCCTGCTGAAACACTGAATTTAACAGAAAATACTCAGCCGATCTTACTGACCGCAAGTGTTGCTTTATGGCGGCTCTGGCAACAAAAAGGTGGAGCCATACCAGAGATAATGGCAGGGCATAGTCTTGGCGAATATTCTGCGCTGGTGTGTTCAGAGGCACTCTCCTTTGCAGATGCGCTGCATCTGGTGAAAAACGCGGATTATACATGCAGGAAGCAGTACCTGAAAATACCGGAGCCATGGCAGCTGTTCTTGGGTTGGATGATTCTGAAATTATTGAAATATGCGATAAAGTAATGCACACTTCAGATGCTACTGTTTCAGCAGCTAATTTTAATGCGCCCGGACAGGTCGTAATCGCAGGGCATAAGCAGGCAGTTAACGCAGCACTACCTCTGTTTAAAGAAAAAGGCGCACGTGTTATACCATTACCGGTGAGTGTACCCTCGCATTGCAAGCTCATGGAGCCTGCTGCAAAACAGTTAGCAGAAGACTTACAGAAAGTTTCTGTTGAACCACCTAAAATTCCGGTTATACAAAATGTAGTAGCAGAAGTTGTGTCAGATCCGGAGGTAATACGGAATAATCTGGTACAACAGCTATATAAGCCTGTTCTTTGGTCTGCCTCTGTACAGAAAATAGCAGACAGAGGAATCACTAAATTTTATGAATGTGGTCCGGGTAAAGTACTTGCTGGCTTAAATAAACGCATCATTAACCAGGTCTCTGTTGCGACCATGGAAAGCGAACTTGCTTTTGAAAAGTAACAGATAACAGAGTAAATATAATATTAGAGGATTGTATGACAACAGAGAATAAAGTTGCACTGGTCACAGGCACAAGTAGAGGTATAGGACAAGCCGTTGCCTTAGCACTAGGACATAATGGAGCAACTGTTATAGGTACTGCAACTTCTGAAGAAGGGGCTAAACGATCAACAGAAGTTTTTAAGAAAGCCGGAATTAAAGGTTACGCAGTATGCCTGGATGTCACAGATAGTGATGCTGTTACGCAAACACTACAACAAATTAATACCACGGTTGGCGCCCCTGCTATTTTGGTAAACAATGCCGGAATTACCCGGGATAACTTATTACTACGCATGAAAGATAGTCAATGGGATGATGTAATTAATGCAAACCTTTCTGGTGTATATCGCATGAGCAAAGCCTGCCTTAAAGGGATGACAAAAGCACGCTGGGGAAGAATTATTAATATTAGTTCTGTGGTATCCTGCATGGGAAATCAGGGACAAAGCAATTATGCAGCCAGCAAGGCGGGCATAGAAGGTTTTACCCGGTCGCTCGCCAGAGAAATCGGTGCCAGAAATATTACGGTTAATGCTATTGCACCAGGTTTTATTGACACTGACATGACAAAAGCGTTAGATGAACAGAACAGACAAAAATTAAAGTCCGCTATCCCTCTGAACCGTTTTGGACAACCTGAAGATATTGCTTCTGCTGTTGCATTTCTTGCAGGTCCCGGAGGAGAATATATTACAGGTGAAACTATTCAGGTAAATGGTGGAATGTATATGGGATAATAAAACAGAGATTTTTTTGCAAGATTTACTGAAAATCTGCTTGTACACTATATTTTTATTTATATAAAATTAACCGTTAAAATAATTATTTGTATTTATTACAGGAGCAAGACTAAACATGAGCAATAACATTGAAGAGCGTGTTAAACAGGTTATTTTCAAACAATTAGGTGTCAAAGAAGAAGAAATCGCCAGCGATGCTTCATTTATTGAAGATCTTGGTGCAGATTCTCTAGATACAGTTGAACTGGTCATGGCACTGGAAGAAGAGTTTGAGATAGAAATTCCGGACGAAGATGCTGAAAAAATCAGCACTGTTCAGCAAGCTGTTGATTATTTGCAAAAAAACAAATAATCATCCCGTAGTTTTTTGCAAAAATAACTTCTGAATATTAACCATCATTTTTTCAAATGGTGGTTTTTTTTATGTGTAGTGGACTGAACTGGATCTGCCCTCACACTTTATGAATATGCCTTTTATAAAACCTCAGCCAGATAAATACAAATCATTTCTGCAACCATCCAGCCACCCAACCAGAAATAACAATTCTCTTATGTTCTATTTAAGGTATTAATTTTTAAGTTTTTTTTTAAATAATCACATCACTTCCTGGTTATCTTTTGTAACATCCCTGTTATATCTGGTCAAACTTCAACCCATTCTGTAAGTCTTATCTTATAAGTGACTGTGACCAACTGAAAAAAAAGTAATAAAAACATCATTGCTGTGTTGCTGATATAACGCTAACCCAGCAAATCACGGGCATTATTTATTTTTTAATGTCTTGTTTTTATTGGGTTTTCATTTTGTAACAGTTTGCATTATTAAAACTAAAAACTCAACAGGAGAAGAAATATGTTCAATATGTTCAATGAAACAACTAGCGCCGCAACAAACAATCCGGTATTAGTTGCGGCTACGACTACCAAAGAAACAAGCACAACAAGACCAGGCATAGCCGCCAGATTACAAG
>JAPORK010000263.1:4632-5012 GCA_026710285.1 Endozoicomonadaceae bacterium
CAATGAACAAACTAGCGCCGTAACAAACAATCCGGTATTAGTTACTGTTACCCAAGAAACAAGCACAACAAGACCAGGCATAGCCGCCAGATTAAAAGCCCTGGGAGGACGTGCAGTTTCTACGACTATCAAAAGAATGGGTGACATAAAAGGTTTACCCGAAAGAGTATTTTGCGCAGCAAGAAAATTACCAGCAGGAACAAGTGAAACAGCCAGGAAGGCAGTTCAGTTTGTTGCAGCAGCCAGCCAGAATAGTACAGTCAGAGCAGCAGGAGCGGCAGGCGTAAAAACCGTTAAAGTGACTGGAAATGTGTTAAAGAAAACTTTGCCAACAGCAGCTGCTGTGACAGGTGCTTATTTGGGGGGAGCTGCAGTCGGAG
>JAPORK010000395.1 GCA_026710285.1 Endozoicomonadaceae bacterium
TATCATACTATTGGAACAACAAGATGGTCATAGTGTGCATTTTTTATATCAGCAGGGAACACATTTGTTAAATAGTATTATCGATGAGATGGGGCATGAAATCAGTATCATTCGAAATCAGGGATATTGGTCTG
Source organism: Endozoicomonadaceae bacterium (assembly GCA_026710285.1). Classification (GTDB taxonomy): domain Bacteria; phylum Pseudomonadota; class Gammaproteobacteria; order Pseudomonadales; family Endozoicomonadaceae; genus JAPORK01. Next base: position 135 of record JAPORK010000395.1, read on the forward strand.
TTAACAGTTATGATATTAACGGACAACCTGTTACTACACGTATTGCCAGTCAATATAATCGCATTAATGAAATCCGGTTGCCTTCAGATAGTGATCAGTCTATTGTTCCTGCTATTCATATCAATTATATACACGGCTATCTTCTATCATCTGTTGAATATCCGTTTGGCATGAAAAAAACAATAAATTATAACTGCTCAGATGCCATGAAATTTTTTTTACACAACAATTTAATCCCTAAATCTTTATGTGTTGTTGCAGATGAATGGGTGAATCCCGGTGCAAATCAACCTGAGATGAAGGTGAATTATTATTATACAACGGCTAATAACAAGCATAATTATCTTGGATTTAATGCCGGAGTCTCTTTTTTTTTAGGGAGGAAAAGAGATTTTTTATTTGAAGCACCTGTCAGCTATACTTATCACACGATAAAAGATAATGGACTTATAAAAGAAGTACGGACATGGAACAAATATCATTTGTTGATTAATACGCAGTTGATTAGTGATCGTACAGGTCATTTATTATCAGAAGTTAAAAGCTATTTTTGTAATAAAGATGATGCTGATGGCTGTGCTCATACCCGTTTCTCAGACTTACCAGCAACGTATAGTTTACCACTGAAAACCGTTACCCGTATATGGGAAGCAGACAATGATCTTCCTGCAACAGATACAGAAATAAATTCTTATGATGATTATGGAAGAATTATCAGTCATAAAGACGCTTATGGACGTGTTACTGTTACCCGCTATTGCCCATTAAAAGGTGATGGAATTGCATGTCCGCCAGTATCACCCAAATGGTATTTTAGTCGGTTACCAAAATCAGTCACGCTATATCCTGCTAATAAATCAAATCTTCCTGCGGTAACACGGTATAATTTTTATCGGGAACTGGCTAATTTTCATGGTGCAGGGTATACACTGGTACTTGATCATCAAACATTACGGGCAAATAATTTGTGGGCAACAGTAACCCGGAACTATTATGATAAGCCTGATGATATGCTGAGTTATGGTCTGCTTAAAAAAATTATTCTACAGGGTAATGTTGGACCTTCCTCTTCATTAACGTCAGTTGTACATAATTATTACTATATCAAAAGCAGTGATAATCGCAGAGAAACTATTTATAGTACGATTGCACTGGATGCGAACAAATTTCAGTCATTACCTACACTGACTACAAGTCTTTTTACTCATCAGGTATTGATGCGTAGTGATAGGGCGGGACAAAATATCACACTTTATCATTATGATGTATCAGGTCATTTATTACAGGCTGATCTGGCGGTGGGAACAGCTTTTACAAATTCTGTTCATTACCGGTATATCTTTTCTCATAAACAGAACTACGTTATTATAACTTCTGCTAACGGACTCAAAAAAAAAATAACTTTTGATGGTCTTGGGCGTCGGTTAATGTATTTTAAGACAGCAATATCTTCAACAGAAAAAGTAAAGCCTGATCTTTGGCAGTTGAAAAGTAAAACAGATTATGATGCTTACGGAAGAATTAACAAACAATATTCATTCACAGAAGATACCAGTGGAAAAATAACTGCACTAATAACAACAAAAGATTATGATGAAACAGGGCGTGTACTGCAAACGCATTTACCCGATGGAGAAACAGCTATTAACAAATATAGTGACGCTGATCGCTGTATGGTCAGTTATTTACACAGTCATTCTGGTTTAAACTCTGCATTTTATGTGGTGCATACTAATACCCTTAATAAACCCATTCTTAAGCAAATATTCTCTGCATCGGCAACTGTGCCAGCTAATGCTAAGCTGTTGTGTCATCTGAAAATTAAATCTGCACAAGTTAAAGAAATCCATTTTTTCTATGACGCATTTGGACGACTGGTTAAATCGGTTGATTCTATGGGCAAAGTTATTAAAAAATGTTATGATGCACTTGGACGCATAACCGATATAGTTAATCCTGAGCAGGATATTATTCATCTGCAATATAATCTTTTAGGCAAAGTGATTGCCCAGTGGATGCTTCCTGCAACAGGTGGAAGATATCTGTTGCATACTGCCGGATATAATCAGGCAGGTCAGTTGTTATGGAAAGCCGGAGAAGATGGTGGTAAAACCTCGTTTACTTATACGCCTGCCGGTCAGATAGAAACTATTACAACACCAGCAAAGCATAAAATTTTTGTACAATATAATTCAATAGGATTACCGGTTGCTAAATATCTGAATGGACATTTATTACAGAGAACCGGTTATGATGCTGTTACTGCTTTACCTGTTTCAAAAAGTGATATCACCGGAAAAACGGTACTGACTTATAGCGTTGATCATTTGCTCATACAATTAGTACATACAGGTAAGAATAACTATCCGAATTATCATTTATTTTGGAAATATGACAACAACAGACGTATTATCAGCCTTAGTGATATTTCCGGTAATCAAACCCGGATAACTTATGATCATTTAGGAAGAAATGCTGCTTTATATTATCAGTCAAAAATTAGAAGTACGCCTGAAATATTGTCTGTTCCGGTGTATGATGATTTTTCCAGAATTTCATCAATACGTTACGGTAGTGGAATGCAGCGTACTGTCAGCTATGATAGCTGGGGACGGGAACAAGAGGTAACCGACAAAATAGCAGATAAATTGCTAATGTACTGGCATTTCAGTTATGATCGCAATGGCAATATTGCTACCCTGATTCAGCAGACAGAAAATGATCAGCAAGCTGTTTTTAACTACCGTTATGACAAGCTAAACAATCTGACTTCTATGGTCTGTACAGGCTCTGCTGGTTTGCCTTTATGTCCGCGGGATATCGCTGTTACCGGTTCAAATTTACATGATACACCAATAATTACTCGTCAAAATTACACCTTTACGCCATTGAACCGACTTTCACAAGTCAGGGAAACTTTACAAAATCAGCAAAATCAGCGCACTTTAAGAAAAATAATTACTTACAGATATAACCATCTGCAGGCGCCTTTACGCTTATACAAAATAAGTACGCAATGGAATCAGCAGCCTGTTACTGTTCATTATTTCAACTATGACATTGTCGGCAATATGACAACCGACGGTGAAGGGAATCACATTAATTACAATGCCTTTAATCAAATTGTTTCTGTGATTACAGCTTCCGGAAAACAGAGTAGTTATGCTTATGATGGTACCGGAAAAGAAATATTAGAAAAGAGTGATTCAGGTACCCGTTTTTTATTTTATCGAGATAGAGATTTAATCAATGAACAAATAAAAGTCTATGGACAAAAAAATCATACTGTCGGTTATCAGGGGGTGGCAAAGACGCTGGACAGCCAGATTTATCAGTATTATGAAAACAATTACAAGGGTGATATCATTAGCATATTAGAAAAAGTATCCGACAATGAGCCTTATCAATTGCGACAACGTAATATTTATAGTCCTTATGGTATGTGCTGGCATAGTATGTCTGTTTTTCAATCTCTTTATCAGCAAAACCTAACTGGTTTTAATGGTGAACGTACCGATTCTGTAACCGGCTGGCAATTTTTAGGTGCAGGACATCGTACTTATAATCCTGTGATGCGCTATTTTTTTAGCGAAGACCCTGCGGGTAATGGCTATATTTTTGGTAATAATAATCCGATAATGAATACCGATCCCAGTGGTAATATTTCAAAAGGAGTCAATACAGCATTTAAAATACTTGGTTATATTGGTTCTCTTGGTATGAGAGCTATTCCAAAACGGTGGGCTGCTATTACCGGAATGGTTATTTCAGCGGGCTTAATGGCTGCGTGTAGTGGATTGAGTTTAACTTTACCTGCTCTTATTATGAATAGTGGTTTTGTTGGTGCACCGGTTGCTGCTGCCGCTTTTCCTTCTAACCGAGGGCTTAATATAGCCGCTGCAGTTGTTGGACTGGTACAGTTTACTATCTTTATAGCTTCAACTTTTGCTTCATTTATCGATGTTGCATATGGTGTAGTGTCTGCCAGAAATGACATTGCTGCTGCAGAATTATTAGTTAATGAGTCAGAAGTAGAGAGTAGTATAACCAGTAGTACCTTCAGTATCAATAATTTGTATAATGATAGTGAAGAGAGTGATGAGAATTTTTTTAATGCTATGCTACATGATGCGAAAATTTTAGCAGATAAATTAAACAGGCGCATTCCAAGAATTGTTGTAAATGATTATTACCGACCTTATATTTATATGGAATTTACCACTGATATAAAAGATGTTCATGATAGTTTAATTAGCATCTATGGCGCTGATGTAATCAGAAGCGAAATAAGAGTAGCACTTCTGGTCTTATATAGAAAAAATCAAGCGCTGTTTATAGATAGTTTATCAAGAGTTTTAACCAGTATAGCCAGAACAAGTACAGAAACCTATAATACTCAAAATGAGATCCCTCACTTAAGTGAATTTTTACAATTATTTATAAAAAGCTCATATGGTCCTGCCAGTGTTAGTGTTGCTGATCTGTGTGCTGAATACCAGGATGCTGCAATCATTGAACATCAAAATATGCTAACTTTTCTGGAAAATGTTAATGAGTCCTGGGTCGCAATTCAATTCACACCTAATTACAGGGTTCAATATATACAGGCAGATAGCCTGGCTGACCTGTTTAGTGATGCTGTGACAGATAATGGCATGACGCTGGAGATTGACAGATACTATGAAGTGGCAGATTAATTTAGCCTGGCATCTCAAGCGACTAAAGAAGTTTGCAAAAATAAATAAGTTTCTGGCAGATATTGTTACTCAATATTTATCTGACACGCCGTAAAACTCCGTCCTTCAGGGCGGAGATATAAGGCGTTTTTTTAGTTTCTGTTGACATTTTTGCCTGAAACAATTAAAATCCAGTCGCT
>JAPORK010000448.1 GCA_026710285.1 Endozoicomonadaceae bacterium
CAGTATTGCAAAAGCAAATCCTGATGGATTAGGATACGGCTGGAGCTGGAATCTGACTCATTTTAATTTACAAACCAATCAACTGACTACTTCGACCGGACAATCTTTTCATTTGAAGCAACATAATGGTCAGTGGTATCCTTTATATCATAAGCTTCAGGATATTCATATTTCAGGTAATAAAAAAACACATTTCACCATCACTTATGCTAATGGTTTACGGGAAACACTCAATCACGATGGGTATGAAGTAACTCTGGAACAACAGGACGGGTGGCGTGTACATTTTCTTTATAAAACCGGGACACACTTGTTGCAATTTATAACAGACGATCAAGGTCACTCTGTCACCATCCGCCATAAAAAAAATAATATTGCTATTATCAGCAAAGAAAGTACAGGGCAACCGGCTGTTGTGTCTGTTAATAGAGAAAGAGGAACTTTACATAGTATTACACTACCCGATAAGCAGGATAATACCGGTCCGGGTATATATATCAGATATCTCGGACATCTGATCAAAGAAGTTGATTACCCAACAGGATTACAAAAATTATTTCATTATAACTGTACTGACGCAATGAAAACAGATGGTAAGGATGGATTTTTTAATCTCAATCCATGTGTTGTTTCAGCGGAGACTATCAATCCCGGTGCAGGACAACCGGCTATGACCGTGTCTTACCAGTATTCACAAACCAGTGCTAATGAGCATAACTACCTTGCTTTTAATTCAGGATCATCAACACTTCACAACAGTATTACCGATATATTATTTGAAGCGCCGGTCATTTATACCTATAGAACACAAACTGATGACGGTCTCATTCAGGATATTCGCACTTACAATAAATACCATTTGCTGATTGATGAAAAGAAAATAAGTGATCGTACCGGAAAAAAATTATCTCAGGTACATACTTTCTTTTGTAATACTGATATGGACAATGGTTGCGCTCATACTTCTTTTAAAGATCTTCCGGCTACTTACAGTCTTCCATTGAAAATAGTGACCAGGCTTTGGAGTAATACAGCTGTAATTCCTGCGATAACAACAGAGACAATACAGTATGATGATCAGGGGCGGATAGTTAAACATACAGATAGCTTTGGTCGTTCAACTCAAATTAGTTACTGCCCTGAAGCCGGAGATGCGTCCTGTCCGGCAATGCCTTCCGGTTGGTTGTTTACTACATTAAATGAAAAGATAACTACTTTTCCGGCAAAAACAACTATATCATTACCATTTCCTGTAATAATTCATAATTATTACCAGAAAATGGTCAACTATAACAACCATGGATACAGGTTGGTTTTGGATCATCAGATACAGACATCTGGTAAAGAGTATACAACTAAAGTTAACCATTATTATCAGAATCCGGAAGATGTTTTTACTTACGGCTTATTAAAAAAAACTGTTATGAGTAGAAGCATACAGCAACCATCAACAATACACTCAATAGTTCATCACTACTATTACCTCTATAATCCCAAAAATCATACAAAAACCAGCTATGTCACCATTAATACCGATTCAGGAAAACAGCGACGATCTTCACTGGTAACCACCAGCCTGTTTACTAATCAGCTTCTGCAAAGTAGTAATTCAACAGGAAGAAATATTACCCGTTACCACTATGATCAATGGGGACGATTGATACAAAAAGATTTTGCTACAGATACTAAATTTGCAGTGAGCACATATTATCACTATACCGTTTCACCACAACACAATCAGTTATTGATGACTACAGTTAACGGTTTACAGCAGAAAACTATTTTTGATGGTGCCGGACGTACACTAATGTCCTTTACCGAAGCACTGACTGACAAAGGAAAGCCAGATCACGGTCACTGGATTCCATTACACAAAACCACTTATGACAGGTTTGGACGTATTGCTGCACAATACAGTTATATTATTAAACAGTCCGGAAAAATAAAATCACTTTGCACTACACAAGATTATGATGAATCGGGTCGTATCACTAAGCTTTATCTGCCTGATAAACAAATTTCTGTTACTCAATATGATGATGCTCATCGCTGTGTTATTAACTATCAGCTGAGTAATCATAACAGACGTTCTGCAGCTTCTGTTATGCTGGCTAATATATTATATCAACCGGTTAAAATGCTTTTATTACCTGGAGATAATCATCCATTACCTTCTATCAAAGCTTTATGTAATACTACTGATGAGATTATTAAAACCAATGATGCAAAAGTAACCACTGTTACTTATGATGGCTTTGGTCGTGAAATAAGTACAACAGATCCTTTGGGTCGTATCGTAAAAAAATATTACAATGCACTGGGGCAGGTGACAGATATTATGGATCCTACAGGTGATGTTATCCATAAAGTTTATGATCTGAACGGACATGAAGTTCAGTCCTGGGCACAACCTGTTGCTGGCGGACATTATTTATTAGCTTCAGCGGAATATAATAGTGCAGGTGACTTGCTATGGAGTGCAGGCGAGGATGGGCATCGCACTACCTTCACCTACACTGACGATGGTAAATTATCTGCAACCACCAATCCTGCAGGACATACTTTATCTTTTAAATACAACAAAATCGGTTTGCTGACAACCAAATGGCTGGACGGAAGATTACAGTTACAGCTTCAGTATGATCCGGTGACTGCACTGGTAAAAATGCACAAAGATATTACCGGTATCACTACTTTCACTTATGATACTGACGGTCTTGTACGTCAACTCAGACATTCAGGAGAAAATGGTTATCTTGATTATCAGTTAAAGTGGCAATATGATCAAAATCGTCGTATTATCAGTATGACTGATATTGGTAACAACAAAACACAAACTACATATGACGCTTTTGGCAGAACAAAAGAAGCTATTTATCACAGTTATCACGGTCAGTCTGATACTTTATCTGTATTGACTTACGATGATTTTTCCCGTATTAAAACGCTGCATTATGGTAGCGGCATGGAAAGAACACTTAATTATGATTACTTTGGTCATCCGCTAACCATTAACGATAAACTTGCAGGTAAAATATTGTCAGCATGGTCTTTTCATTATGATGCTGATGATAATATCACTACACTGATTCAGCAGGATGGTTTGCATCAGTATGCACGCCTGCATTATCAGTATGATGCACTTGATAACCTTGTCACCATGACCTGTTCAGGTTCATCCGGATTACCCCTGTGTCCACGGGATACTGCACTAAACCGATCTGTTCTGAGCTATCCACAAGTAATTATAAGACAGGATTACACTTTCAATTCACTGAACAGTTTGGCTTCTGTACGGGAAACATTACAAAATCCGTTACAACAACAAACACTAAATAAAATAACTAATTATATTTACTCTGATCCTTCTATACCATTACGCTTGCAACAAGTCAGTACAATATGGAATTATCAGACATCTGTTATGCACCATTTCAGTTATGATATAGCCGGAAATATGACTACAGACGGAGAAGGAAATCATATTTATTATAATGCTTTTAATCAGATAGTACAGGTCACTAAAGCTGATGGTCAATACAGTCATTATTTCTACGACAGTAGTGGTCGTGAAGTAAAAACAGACAGTGAGCCCGGTACCCGTTATCTCTTTTACCGTGGCAGTGAAGTCGTTAATGAAAAAATCAATACACCAGGACAAAGCAGTCATATCACTGGTTTTTTAGGTGTTGCAAAAACCACGGATGGTCTTATCAGTCAATATAACGAAAGTGATTATAAAGGTGATGTGAGTGGTGTACTCACTAAAGCACAAAGAAATACAGCAAAATACAAATTAACACAACGTAATCTTTACAGTCCTTACGGGATGGCTTTTCATTGTAACAGTATCAGCAAAATTCCTCTGTATCAGCAAACACTACATGGATTTAATGGTGAACTCACTGATCCTGCAACCGGCTGGCAGTTTTTAGGCAATGGACACAGAACGTATAATCCTGAGCAACGTTATTTTGTCAGTGAAGATCCGGTCGGTGATGGCTATGGTTTTGGCAGTAATAATCCGATCATGACTACCGATCCTGACGGAAATATGCCACAATGGCTTAGCGGTACTTTCAAATGGATGGGTTATTTAAGTACTTTTGGACTCAATGCTTTGCATGAAAAGTGGGCACATATTGCCGGTGCAGTCATTACCACAGGTTTAACAATAGCTACTTTAGGTGCAAGTGCAGCTGCTTATGGTGGACCTTTACTGGCATCAGCAGTAGTAGCAGGAACAGCAGTCACCGGTAGTATTCCTGTTGTTGCAGCAGCAATTCCTGCCAATCATGGGCTAAATATGGCGGCTTCGATAGAAGGGTTTATCGAAATGGGAGCAATGATTGCAACTGCAGCTGTAGATATAGGACTGTTCTTTGCAACACCGCAGGTCCAAAGTAATGAATATGAAATCGGTGTTTTAAATATGCTAAGACTCCAAACAGATAAAAATCCAAATCCTTTGTACGATACAGAATCACCAACAGCCCTGCTAAGAAGACATGCAAGCCAGCTGATTAATCTTCGGCGTCAGACACTGGAACTAAAAACATTAAAGGATGTTCAGGATACCTGGAAAATCTTAAAATCAGAAAAAAACGATTTAGTAACATGTGATGTAGCAACACTCTGCCTGGTATCATGGCTAAATGATGAGCCTCTGCAACTTCAGGCTTTGCAAAGAATTTTGAGGCTAAAATTAGAAGTTATTAAGCGTGGTAAACAAATTGTAAATACATGTGAGGACTTGAAAGAAGATTGGCAATTCTATAGGGCATCAAAACACTATATACTTTTTCTTAGAGAAAATCTTGAAAAATTAAACCCGATTGGAGGTCCTTTTTTAGATGGAATTAATGAAGAAATCGAATTTGATAAGATTTTAACAGAGCCCGGAGTAGCAGTAGTTGAGGTATCAGGACATGTAGGAGTAATACAAAGATTTTCGGGAGATGACAATCTTTGGGGAGCTT
>JAPORK010000193.1 GCA_026710285.1 Endozoicomonadaceae bacterium
CTCCCATTCCCAAAGTACAATGTTGACAGGCTTTTTGGGCAAGGGGCCAACACATTCCTCCTTCATTATGAGGGAGATTTATTTTCCGCATGAGTTTACGAAAAGGAACATTTATAGAATACTCAGAATAATCAGCTATGTTTCTCTCTAACGGTTCCTGGAGTTCAGTCTGCTGATCGTTACTAAGAGTTATGGTATTATCAACGGTTATAGTACAATGAGAAGCTAATGTTGAATAAGCAGGACTACTGTTTACAAGAATACCTTGTTTTACATAGTCATTGTATTTTAAGTTATCAGTGTTTTCATTCTGTTGCGACAATCCTAATGTAACTATTTTTTGACTATTCTGTAAACAGCTTGTGTATGAATGACTGCTTGCTAATATTTGGCTTTGATTAGAACTCGGAGGTTTTTCTGCAACACGACCAGTATATTCCTGTATAGTTTCCTGGTCATTGTTTATATCAAAATTTTCTATGTTAACATGAGCTGTTTTGTCACGTTCATCAATATCAATACGCATTTACTTAATCTCTCATACTTTTAATAATACTTCGGACAGCTTTTAAAAACCCACCACGGGTTAAAACTGTAAGCCATTCATTTTAAAGGATATTTTTTTAGATAAAAACAAAAAATAAACCCTTTTAAAATCAACAAATTATAAAAAACTTTCCAGAGGTTGTTTCATGTGGTTATTAATTAGAGCGGTCAATGCAAATGAATTATATCGTTGTATGCTCAATAGACACTACAGAACGCTCTCTAAAAATCAGTAGATCAGGCAATGCCGTGGCGGTCAAATTACGAAGCCTCATTAATTGGTTCCATTCCTATCACAGACCATCTCAATCACAGCATACAGAGGTCCATAGCATCGGTGTAAAGATTACTCTGATTATGTTTGCCGCTTAATCTTCATGCATCTAAATCTGTCAAACTTCAAATCATCAGATTTTATTTTTGTGTAACTCTTATAAGAACAATGATTTTTAAGAAATTGAATTCAGTATTTTCAGATTAAACCACCATAATTTTCGTATTTTATTGGTTTTATTTATGCTGTACAATAATAAATTAAATATTTTGTACTTGTACAAAAAAGCATTCTCATTTCAGGGCAAGATCATACTTTTTACCTGAACAATAGCTCTTTTTACATAATTTTGCTAAGCTGTTTGAAAGTATGATCTTTAACCCTTTTTGACCATTACTTTCGCTTAGTCATATTTTTCAAAATCCAGGTCACCCAAACGGATTTGTCTTCTACTAAACATATTATCTGCCCGATGGCTGAGCACAATGGAAGCCCGAGGATAATCTAAGAAGCCAGGGTTTGACTGCATTCAGCCAACAAACAAGGTATTGCTCCAACCCGGGATATCTGGTAGCATGTCCGCAGTATATACTTGAAGTAAGATGCATATTCCTACAGAAGAACTACAAGAACCGATCAATAACAGCTTTTAACTCTTACTTTTACTATTTTATTTTACGACCTAAGAGCTATGGGGGCAGAGTTAATGGGTAACAATGTTTTGTCAGGGATGTGCTATTGCACAGTCTTAAAGTCTGCTATCAGGATGATAAGCAAATGAGCACAGATGACGTTTTAAATAACCAGCAGATACATAGTCCTGACGAAAAAGATAAGGCTGTTCGACTTACCCACTATTTACAAGGACTGACAAATCTTAGAACGAAGTCGATCCAAAACGTTAAAGACTACGAAGAAATATTTTGGATATCCGACTGTCCGCACGAGCCGGAATGCTTTACACAAGCATGGGGATACAATGAAGAACCTCAGGCAGATGAATGGATAAAAGTACAGAACCGGAAGGAACCGAAATTACCTGCTGTTCCAGTTCAATGCAAAGAATGGGCAGACCCTGAGTCACTGGAAAATAAGAGAGATCAACCTACGCTTATAGCGGAAATTAACAGAGAAATTCCCAATCCAGACTGGTGCGAAGATTCTGACCAGCCAAAAAACATACTGCAAACTGAACGCCTTGAGAATCATCCTGAAGTTAGTCAGGCATGGGATCGCTATATTGAAGAGAAATGGTTGCCGTGGACGGAAAAACACAATGCCTGGGAAAAAGTCTTTAAGGCTTATTCCAAACTCTATAAAATTCATCAAAAGCAACACCAACTTGGTGATGAGTACCAGCTGGTACTTGGTCTGGGTTTGCTGATTTGGCAAACACCTGGCGGGCAGCGTATCCGTCGACATCTGATTGTTGCCGATGCCACTCTTGAGTTTGCGGCAGGCCAGGGAAAATTTACAGTACACTCCCACACTGAAGGTGCTAAGCTTCGCTACGAACTCGATATGTTAGATATCGAAGAACGACCGAAGCGTGCAGAAAAAGATGCACTAACATCACTGCAAGCAGCTGAAGAGGATCCGTGGAATAAAAGTTGTATCGAAGCCACGCTTAAGGCTTTGGTACATTCTATCGATGCACATGGTGATTATGATGAATCACTGGAAGCTAAAAATACCAGCGTTTCAACAAAGCCCATCGTGAAATATGCTCCTGCTCTGATTCTACGAAAACGTTCCATCAAAGGTTTTGCCAAAACACTGCAACAAATCAGTGAGAAAATTGAAAACAACGAAGCAATTCCTGATCAATTTGCAGATCTCGCAGAAATCTCTCCGCAGCAGGAATATGAAGATGGTGCACAGAATGGAAAAATGTCACTTCCTGATGAGATTTTCTTCCCCATGCCAGCAAACGATGCACAAAAATGCATTGTGAAAAAAATGCACAGTGCAAACGGTGTACTGGTGCAAGGACCGCCTGGTACCGGAAAGTCACACACTATTGCTAATTTAATTTGCCATCTGCTTGCTACAGGACAACGAACGCTTATTACTGCAAAAACAGCAAGTGCACTTCAGGTGCTTAAAAAGCGTCTGCCTGAAGAGTTGCGTCCTCTGTGTATTGATCTGCTTGGCAACGGACCTGAAGAACGTCGCTCCCTTGAATCGAGCGTAGGTGGTATTCTGCGTAAGCATGAAGAATGGAATGAAAGCCATGCAGAGCAAGAACGTACAGGGCTCAAAGAACGCTTACGGAAACTCCGTGAAGAGAAAGCCAAGATTAACCGGCGACTCTGCTGCATCCGTGAAGCTGAAACCCATAAACAATCCATTGCACAGGGAGCTTATCAGGGTACAGCAGCCAGAATCGCCGAAGCCGTCAACAAAGATCAGGCTAGATATAAATGGTTTACCGATTCTGTTCCTTTGGACCAGACCTGCCCGCTCGTCATAAGCGATTTACAAAAAATCCCTGCAACTTTACGCCGGTTTACGCCAGAAAAACGCAGAGAACTGAATCTTGAGTGGCCAGATACACTACCATCCCCTGATGATTTTGCCAGTCTTATAGAAGATGAGGCAAAGGCAATTAAAGAAGAACAAAGCACAGAGCATGAGGCTGATAAACAGCTTGCCGATCTGCTGGCAAACAATGATCCTGCGGTTATTGAAGCGATTCGTGACAATTTATCATCATTACAAAACACCTGCAGAAAACTTTTTGCTATGCCACATTTATGGACGAAGGATGCTCTGCGTGATATTTTAGGTGGTAATTCGTACCGGTGGCATGAACTGCTCCGAGCTACAGATTATGCTATTACATCAACTAAAGAGCTCGTTGCAATTGCCGACGAGACCCGCCTGGAATTTTCCGAAGACATCGACATCAGATCATTACATGAAGATGCCCGCATACTGAAGGAGTACATGGAAAATGGTGGAAAACTAGGTTTTGGGGTATTTCGACCTAAAGTAGTAAAAGAGCGATTATACGTTATCAAATCAGTAAAGATGAGTGGACGTCTATGTTCTACCGCTGAAGATTTCTCAAGGCTTGCTGATGCACTGCATGTTCGTATTGAAATTGAAAAGTTAATAAGCTTCTGGAAAGTGCACGACGAAAAAATTGAAGGACCCTATTCATTCCAGTTAACTGCACTCAAATCATTATGCGATGCGCTCAAAGATATTCTGGCACTCAAAGAGGTCATAGCCAGATGCCAGGAAACGATAAACAAGTGTGCACAGATAAATGAACCGGTATGGAGCGATGAATCAGAAATTACAAAGATTGTTGCTTCGTGTCGCTTTGCGCAAATTCAGATTGGTAAGCAACTTATCGCAAAAAAAATCCACAATATTGAGATGCCGATCTCTTCTGTAGCTGATAGTGGTAATGCACATCCACTGACAGAAGATTTGTACAGTGCCATTTGTAATCGTGACGCTAATGAGTTTGCACGGTGTGCAAAGCTGATTGAGGATTTACAGGAACAACGTCAGCATCTTCAGAATATGGATAAATATCTGTCTAATCTTCGTCGTTTACTTCCAGCACTCACAGATTCTCTGCAGAAAACCTGTGACGATTCTCAATGGGAGGCACGTCTTCACTGTATTGAAAACACCTGGCGCTGGGCACAGGCGAAATACTGGATTGAAGAATATATCCGCAAGGAAGATATGCCAGCGCTTAATGAACGCACTAAACAAATCGAAAATGATATAAATGCGACCATTGCAAAACTTGCTGCACTTCACGCCTGGTCGTTTTGCTTCTCAAGGCTGAGGGAAGATCATTGCAGATCTATGGAAGCCTGGCAACAGTCCATGGGACGGCTTGGAAAAGGAACTGGAAAACATGCAGCACACCACCGGCGTGAGGCTCAAAAATACCTGAATCAATGCCGGGAGGCGGTCCCGGCTTGGGTTATGCCACTACATCGTGTCTGGGATACGGTAAGTCCTGCACCCGGGATGTTTGATGTGATTATTATTGATGAAGCTTCACAGTGCAATTTTGAAGCACTTCCCTTACTCTATCTTGGCAAGAAAATATTGATCGTTGGTGATGATCAGCAGATCAGCCCGGATGCTGTCGGTTC
>JAPORK010000127.1 GCA_026710285.1 Endozoicomonadaceae bacterium
CCATCAATGGTCTTGGCTATACACTGATAACCGATCAGATGTGATGTTCCTTCCCGGTCACTTATTCTTTCATTAATCAAATGGTCTCCCCGGTAGAAGAGATAACTCACACCTAAATAGCTTTTGTTATATATCTCCCTTCCACTACCATCATAGCTATAATTGCTTTGCTGTCCGTTGGGCTGAGTAACCTGAGTTATCTGATTGAAAGCATTATAGATTATATGGTTACCTTCTCCATCAGCTACCATATTACCGGCTATGTCATAATTAAAATTTTTGGTTAGCAGAGACTGATTATTCCAAAGTGTGCTGATACGTTGAAGACGAAGCGGAACTGAAGTATCTGCATAATAATAGTGAGTTGTTTTTTTAAGACTTTGGTTTTGTATTGAGTTTTGTAGATATTCATGTACCCTGGAAATACGATTTAATGGTGTAAAATCATAGTCCTGGCGGGTAATGACAGGTGCTTCCTGTAAACCAGTTCCTGCAAAGGCGGTATCTCGCGGACATAATGGTAATTTAGCGGAACCTGTGCAAGTCATACTAATGAGATTATTCAGTGCATCATACTTATAATTGAGTGTTGCCTGCTGATTGTTAGTTGCCTGATAAATCTGTGTTGTAATATTATCATTAAAATCATAATCAAATGACCACTTTGATAACAGCGTACTATTGAGTTTATCGCTAATATTCTGTGGATGACCAAAGGAATTGTAAATGATTTTTCTGTGCATACCACTGCCATAGCGGATAGTGACAATGCGGGAGAAATCATCATAAGCGGGCGCAGATAATGTGGTTGGTGTGCCATGATCTGGCAGGTAACGAACTTCTGAGACCCGACCCAGAGAATCATAAAGTGTTTGCGTCTGATTAGCTCCAATATCTGTAACACTAACGACTCTTCTGTTGTGATCATACTTCCATTGCAGCTTATAATCCAGGGAACCATTTTTTCCTGTATGCTTAAGATAAAGTGGTAATCCATCGTCGCTGTAAGTAAAAAATGTTTTACCTGTATTATCTGTCTTTGTTGTAACCTGTGAGGTAACAGAGTCATAATTTACCTGTAACTGAATTTTTCCATCCAGTAACTGTGCAACAGGTAAGCCATGATTGTTGTATTGCAACGATATTTTGTGACCGTGAGGTGTAGTTGTAGCAGATAGCTTACCGTCTTCAGTATAGGTGAAAGTAGTATGTAAACCATCTTCACCTGCACGCCATAACAGTTCACCTGCTGCATTATATTCCGCAGAAGTTAACAGATAAGCTCCACCATAGACTGGTTGTGCCCAGTGTTGAATGATATTTCCGGCAAGATCATAGACATTATGCACTTTGTTGCCTGTAGGACCGGTAATATTAATAAGTTTTCCCAGTGTATCGTACTCTCTTTTTACGATATGTTCTAAAGGATCTGTCGTTGTTTTTATACGACCAAAACCATCATAAGTTATTACAGACTTTTTAACTTTTCTTATAATGATTTTATCTGGGTTGTGACTACACAGCTCTCTGGCATATAGTAAAGCATTATGACTAACTGGAATTAGCCACTGTTCGGTTGGTTTATATAGTACATTGGCATGCGTAACAGAAACAGCCGATCTCCTGCCACTGATACTTTGCTGATAACTGATAAAACATCGATGTGCATCGTCATATTGATTGATTATTGTTTTTCCATTAGGCAGATAAATACGGATGCTTCTTCCTGAATCATCATACGTTTGTGTTTTGGTCAACACCGTTGTTTTACCTGATAGAGAAATAATATAGGCGGATTGTGTTGCTATACGACCATACGTGTCATAAGTAATTTTACTCACGGGTAACCAGTGTCCGGCAATAACTTTTCCATCACTGGATAAAGCTTCACGAAAAAACATCAGTGGTCGTCCTGCACCGTCAAAAATAATCTTGCTTTGTAATCCGTTTGCTGAGGTTACTATGAGTTGGTTAAATTGTGGAGAAATTGTATATTGATAGTGCATACTTGCAGTGAAAGTGGTGCCGGGGTTGATGTCTGTTTGTATTGATCGGTCCCACAAATCATAGTGATAGCGGACAGTGTTTTGTCTGGCAGAATCAACTTGTTGTAGCAAATGGTTGGTAAATAAGCTGGTAGTAATAAATGAAGAGAATAGTCGTTTTCCTGTACTGTATTCAATAGTACTGTAAGTTGTTTTACTATAATCATCACTACTTTTTTGATAATAATAATCATGAATGATTGTATGCAGCCTGGATGATCCCTGCATATTGCCAGAAAGTATGGTTTGTTTCAATAATCCATAAGTTAACTTGTTATTCTTATCATGATAATAATGACGGGTTGTTATTAATTGCTGCTTTCCTGATTCATTTATCTGATGATCTAGTATCAAAATGTAACCATATCCTCTCCTGTTTGGTAGTTTTCGGTAGTAATTGCGGGTAATAATCGGTGAAAGCACAGCTGAGCCAACCGGCCATTTTGTAACAGACTTCACAGGTGTACTTAAATTCCATCCATCAGGTTCAACAGGACAATCTGTATCACCTTTTTCCTGGCAATAATGAATTTCATTTAAACGGCCATAAGCATCTTTATGGCTAATAACTCTTCCCTGCAAGTCATAGTGATAAGTTTCAGTAGCTACTGCCGGTAAAGTAGAAGTTTTACTCCACAATTTTATAATGATTTTTAATGGCTGGCTATAAGTTACAGGTAATGTTTCAAATGCAGACCGGGCACAACCATCAGATTGATCTGTACGACAAAAAAAGCTTTTTATTTCTGATAATTTATATCCGGTTCGGTCACTAATTCGCTGATCATCAATTAGTAAATGATATTTATCAAAAGTACGAATTTCACGAAAAATACCATTATCTTCCTGTGTCTGGTAAGTATAGCTAACGGGTGCTTCAAACAAAATATCTTTTACAGAAGGTGTTTTTGTCAATTTAGCATTAAAAGCAAGGTAGTTATGTCCATTGCTGTTAACGTTAGTATATGCATAGTCTTCCCTGATTTCAGGCTGCCCTGCCCCAGGATTAACCTTTTTCTTAACAATCACACACAAAGGATGTGTTGAAAAATCTTTTGAAATGTTTATTTTCATTGCATCGGTGCAATTGTAAGTAAACGTCTCTGTTAATCCTGTTGGGTAACTTGTTTGTGTAATCAGATGATCTGTATATTTAAAATACATGATATAGCCATTATGGCTGTGTGTAAAAGGTAGTATGATTTTTCGCAATTCATTTTTATTTATATTAAGCAATACTGAAACCGATTTTCCTTCGCTACTTTTACTGATCAGATTGATGTAATGCTTTTGATGTCTTAGTATAATACTATGCCCTTCATCATCACTAACAGCCTGTAATTGATAAGACCCTGACTTATAAATGAAGTGTACACACCAGCCATTTTGTTGTGCAAGAGTGGTTTCATAACCAGAATGGTTTAAAGTTTCCCGCAAACCGTTCGCATAAGTAATAATAAAATAGGTTTTTTTTGTACCACTAATACGAATATCATGAAGTTTATGGTATAAAGGATACCATTGACCATTGTTATTTTGTTGTAAATAAAAGCTCTGACCTGTTGATGTTACCAGTATATTCGTTACCGGATTGAAATGAGTCAAATTCCACCTCCATCCGATTCCTAATTCATCAACATTTGTATTTGCATTACTGCTGTAGTTAACCTCCAGATCAATATTTGGACCATGTCCTAAATTACTGAGTAGACTACCTACCTTAATATGCGCGCTTAATATGCCTGTTCGTGGATCAACCTGTGTTCCCCACATTCCTTTAAAGTTAAAAGCATTAGACCATGGAAGGCTGCTTTTTATCTCTTCTCCATATGAATTAATTTTATGATTTGATATTTTTTTTATTTGCTGATTTTTGTGTAGAAAAGATAGATTATCAAATGCTCTGACAACAATTGATGAATAAAAAATAATAAATATAAATGATAATATTATGTGATAATTTAACCATTGATACTGTTTGTATAACTTAAATATCATAAAAAAATACCATTATTGAATTTAATCTATGAGTACATAATTTAATTGTTGTCTAACATTAATTATCATGATTTTTATAAGGAATTTATACATAGTTAATCAACGTCTCTTTTTTATTACATGTATGACTTTGGTTTATATCCATTTAACGTCAAAATACAAAGTTTAATTTTTATAAAATTCTTTAGTAGCAATCAATTTTTAGAAAATAAATTCAGTATCTTCAGAACAGGTATAGATTATAAGTAAATTGACCTAAAATGGTGTTAAAAGGTTTATTGGTAGTCTCATTATGAAAAGAAAATAGCTAAAATCTCAGCTTTCTGGTTGTTTTAATGTATGAACTGAGATGCTGTGCTGTAGAGATACGAAAAACGATTTTAGATCAACTATAATTATTCTGATCTTTCATAAAAGATAGCAAAAATCTCAGTGCAACCTATTGTTATATTTAATTGTTATCCGGTCCATATTTATTTTAATGTTATGATTGTACTATTTTTCTATGTATGAATAGTTATAAATAAATTTATTTGTTTTTTCTTCTTTATTGAAAGGCATCAATATGCTGATTGAAAGTAAAAGATACTATTGCTTTTGTATTTTTGTTATCTCATTACTTTGTTATTCAGAAAACTCATTTTGTTCAGTGCTTGAAATTCAAAAGAACCACTTTATTAAAAGGTATACAAATTCTTTTTATCATTCACATAGTACAACTAATAAAACAGTAAAAGAAGATTATGATCAGATTGTATTAAATTCAAAAAAAACACAACAAATAACCAGTACTTCTGAATCTTCAGGATCAGCTCCCTGGTCAAATGCATTTAATTTTAAAAAAGTATGGGGTACCACGGTCGATCCACGCACAGGCATTCTAAGCACTTGGG
>JAPORK010000023.1 GCA_026710285.1 Endozoicomonadaceae bacterium
TAATCGTAAAGTGGTTTTCACGTTATCGAGAGTATCGCGCAGACGAAGGTGGTGCAGCACTGGCTGGACGATATAAAATGATTAATGCGTTAAAACGACTGCAACATAATGCTGAACCAGAGCTTGAAGGTTCACTGGTTGCCTTTGGTATTAATGGTAAACGTAGCAGTATTACTCAACTGTTTATGAGTCATCCTCCGCTGGAAAAACGCATTGCAGCACTGGAAAATAATTTTAACTAGGGTCAATTGATGTTTTGTCATTTGACTCAGTTTTCACAAAAAAACGCCCATATCGGTGTTGCAGCCGTTTGAAATACAACCAGTATTCTTGTACGACTGCGCACTGATCGGGTCATTATTTACTATAAATAAAAATGCAACTCTTTTTAATAATCTATAATCTATAATCTATAATCTATAATTAAAGGAGGACACACAATTACTTTCTAAAATCCTGTAATTTCCAATTTACTCGTGAAGTCAAAAATTTCCAATTTACTCGTGAAGTCAAAAATCAAAAAAAATAACAAATAATAGCGATATAGTTCATCCCCGGGTTAATCCGTTTTATTGAAAAAAAAGCATGAGTTGGTTCAGCTAACTCATAAGATTGGCTCGAAGCGATGTGAGAACTACGTTGCAATTCCTGTTTTACAGCATGTATATGGCGCTAACCCACTAATGATGGCTGCTCAATAAGGCAGACTGAATTATTTCAGGGTATTAAAACATCTTCAACTTAATGCTATGTGCTTTTAATCTAAAAAAGGCAACAACCATGAATAAAAAAAACTTAATCAACTGTACTGTTTACACCTTTATTTTATTAACTACAATCAATATTTATGCCAAAAAAAAAGTACGAAAAAATAATTTTTATTTTGACTATCCGGGTAATAAAGTCGAATTTATTATTAAAAGGCACTGTGTAACAAAAGGGCAACCTTATCAAACGCCTGATGGAAGTCTTTTGTATGTTTTGGGTAATGGGAAAGCAAAACATAAGGAAGAAAAGTATCTGGTTATTAAAAGCGGAAGGCATCACAGTACAAAAACGGTAAAATGTCTATCTAAAAGTATGTTATCTAATGCAAATCCCTATAATTATTATTTTACTTTTGATAACATCCCTGACAGTCTCAATTTTGCAGTTCAGGGGACTTTAATTTTCGATAACGAAGTTTTTAATGACATAATAGTGGCACAGGGACATTGTGGTGCTTCTAATAACTGGTGGTTTGGAGGAAATCATTGCGAACGCTTTCAAACTTCAGATTTTAAAAGGTTTCCACAGGAGGCAGTAACTTGTACTTCCAGTACCGGTAAAAAATGGTGCTTTCTGCGTGGACATTATGAATCTGGTGGCTGGGGTTTAGCTCATTATGGTATAAACAATAGTCCAAATGAAATTAATGTGTTACAGGATGCATGTACGGAGGGCTTGTTTGTAAATGTAGGTATTTCGCCTGCGTATAAAGTGAAATCCTAAAACCTGCTAACCAGGTAAGAGACGGATCTCATGAGTCAGGGGTTTCTGCAGATACTTTTGTTAATAATGCAGGATCAGCGTAATTGTACAGCACTCAATGTTGCTGCTAATTATAATCACTATGAATTTTTTAAACAATTATTGAGCCACGACGCCAACCTTGTAGTGAATCTGTAAGCTGACAGTTATCTGTTATTCACAAAACATTTGTTCAGCTATTAATTTGATGACGAATCATTTATTTCTGTTAACTGAAAAGAGTGCTAAATTTTTTAAAGCTTTGCGATATTCAGAGTCAGGCAAACAGGCAAGTGCCTCTGAAGCAAGCTTTTCTTCTTTTAATGCAATGGATAATGTGTAATCAACTGAACCGGACTTAAGAACAACATCAATAATATCATTGATGCAGGAAGCATCACATTTTGTTACTGCGTTTTTTACCAGTGCAACTTCAGCGGGGCTGCCATTTTGTACAACATAGATAAGAGGTAATGTCATTTTACCTTCTGCAATATCATCACCTAAATTTTTACCCATTATTTTTTCATCACCGGTATAGTCAAGGATGTCATCTGTCAGTTGAAAAGCAATTCCTAAGTGACGTCCAAAAGCTTTTAAACCCCGGATTATCTCATCTGAAGCATTAGAGAGTATCGCCGCAGCATGCGATGATACTTCAAAAAGAACAGCTGTTTTTCTGTAAATAACATCCATATACTCTGTACAGGAAAGGTGTATATTTTTCAGATTAGTTAACTGTAACACTTCTCCTTCAGCAATAGTGTTTGTTGCCTGTGCCAGTATTTTCATAACTTCCATATTACCGGTTTGTACCATTAACTGAAAAGCCCGGGAGTAAATAAAATCCCCTACCAGTACGCTGGAAGCATTATTCCAGAGATAGTTAGCAGTATAGCGACCACGCCGCATAGATGAAGTGTCTACCACATCATCATGCAGCAATGTTGCTGTGTGTAAAAATTCAATGGCAGCAGCAAGTGAAATATGTTGTTTTGCATGGTATCCACAGGCTTTTGCACTGAGTAAGACCAGCAAAGGGCGTAAGTGTTTGGATTGTGCAAGGAAAATATGTTCTTCAATATCATTAATTAGCGGAACGGTTGATTGCAAATGCTGATGGATAAAGGCATTGACCTGGTTCAGTTCATCTGTTACAGGTGCATATAACTCCTGTAATGCATTATTTTTTTTGTAGATTGTCTGAAGCATAGGACCTGCACATAATGAATTAAAAGTTCAACAATATAAACTTTGCTAATCCTATGAATTATGAAATTATCTGTCAAGCGCTATTTTATTTATTTTGAATATTTTTTATGTATCTGTGTCCGTTGTTTTTCTCTCTAATTTTAGATCATTTTAAGCTTAACCGGGCTGGCATATTTTCGGGCGCTATGTTAGTTCAGTTATTTTTAAATTCTGTTTGTACAGATAAAAAAATCACATTTTGTACAGGTATGTGATACATTACTAACTATAAATTAAAATAACATATGACAATCACTTTATTTTGTAAATATATGGACACACTTCAAGAAAATAAATGGCATATGCAGCAGGCAACTGTAGAAGCTATGATTCCTCTGATTGGTAAATTGTATAGAGAACAACAAATTATTTGTTCTGTCTTTGGTCGTTCGCTTATCAACCGTTCTGTCAGTAATATCCTGCAAACACATCAATATACAAAAGCTGAGCAGGGAAACAAACTGGATGTAAAAGATACGCTTGCTTTTATAAAAATACTGCTTGAATTAAAACTAAAAGCAGCACGTATTGATGTAGGTCGTCTGCTGATAGCCTGGCAAACACAATCTGCTGAAACATCGCTGGCTGCCTTTATTAAAAAACAATTAACAGAAGTTGTTGGCAGGCAGGATCTTCCTAAGAATACACGTGATATTGTCCTTTATGGATTTGGGAGAATTGGTCGTTTAATAGCCCGTATTTTAGCTGAAAGCTCTGATCATCCTAACGGTACTAATCTTAAAGCCATCGTAGTCCGCAAACAAAAAAATCACGATGATCTGAGAAAACGTGCTGCACTATTAGGTCGTGATTCTATTCATGGTGCATTTAAAGGTATTGTTGAATTTAATGAAGATGCCAATCAAATCATTGTCAATGATAATACTGTTCAGATAATTTATGCTGATCATCCTGATAAAGTAGACTATTCCCGTTATGGCATTATTAATGCCATTCTCATTGACAATACCGGTGCCTGGCGTGATATTGATGGATTAAAACAGCATATGACTGGTAGTGCCATTTCTAAAGTTCTGTTAACGGCACCAGGAAAAGGAACGATTAAAAATATTGTCTACGGTATTAATCATGATTCATTAACCGAGAGTGATACGATTGTTTCAGCAGCTTCCTGTACAACGAATGCGATTACGCCAGTACTTAAACTAATAAACGACAATTTTATTATAGTTCATGGTCATATTGAAACAGTTCATGCTTATACAAATGACCAAAACCTTATTGATAATTATCACCGAAGTGATCGTAGAGGAAGAGCAGCAGCACTCAATATGGTTATTACTGAAACAGGTGCAGCAAAAGCAGTCACTAAAATATTGCCGGAATTAGCAGGAAAGCTTACCAGTAATGCTATTCGTGTACCTATTCCAAATGTATCTCTGGCTATTTTAAATCTTAATTTAAAAAAGCGGGTGACAATGAGTGATCTCAATCAGTTTCTTTATAACAGAGCATTTAAGTCAGGATTGCATCGTCAAATTACGGTATCCACCTGTCAGGACGCTGTTTCTTCTGATTTTATTGGTTCGCGTTATGCGGGTATTATTGATGCTAAAGCAACCAAAACTTGTGGAAATAACTGTATTTTATATGTTTGGTATGATAACGAGTTTGGTTATAGTTGCCAGGTTAACCGAGTTTTACAACAGATGGCAGGTACATTATTAAAAGAATATCCTGCTTATAAAGATCATTTTGTGTAACTACGTTTCAGCTTTTATCTGACTGAAAAGAATGAGTTGGCTGAAATACCTGAAAATAAATGGGTGGTTCATCAGCAGGAAAATTACAATCCTGCCAAGTGTTTGATACTGGACCTTGCCCGTTTTATTTTTAGGCAATACATGTCATTCTAAACGGATGTTTTCTGAGGTATAGCTGATAAAATATCCCATCCTGTAGCATAAGCTGTTGGTTAAAGACAACTTTAAAAGATAAAGTAAAGTGGGTTGATTTGAATAGCTGTGTTACTCATTTCATACTTCAAATCAATCTGTTTGCTGAAAAACCAGCCAGAATTACTTATTGGATATAGCGAATATTATATTGTAACTTTTCTTTTTTAAATTTAATAAATTTGCAGGTGGATTTTTGGTTTTTTTGGTCGTTTAAAGCAGGAACAGGTGCAATGGTGTCATTATCAAACAC
>JAPORK010000297.1 GCA_026710285.1 Endozoicomonadaceae bacterium
TTTAATTTTAAAAAAGTATGGGGAACTACTGTTGATCCACGTACAGGTATTCTCAGTGCCTGGGTAAAAACAGGTAGTATGCTCAGTAATTTAGGGCATGGTCCTGATATCAATCTTCAAGTTAGTTATAGTAGCAATGCGTTAGCTAACCCTGATGGACTTGGAACGGGTTGGAACTGGAACCTTACTCATTTCAATTTGAAGACACATCAGCTTACCACATCTTTTGGTCAGAATTTTTATTTACACAAACAACCCGATGGTCACTGGTGGTCACTGTATCATAAATTTCATGATATGTATATTCAGGGGGATATCAGTACACATTTTATTATTACTTATGCAAATGGTTTGCGGGAAACACTCAATCATCAGGGTTATGAAGTTCGTCTTGAACAGCAGGATGGATGGAGTGTGTATTTTAGTTATAAACCGGGTACACACCTGTTACAATCAGTAAAAGATGATGAAGGGCATAGCATTAAACTATACAGGACAAAAAATTATATTTCAGTCATCAGTCAGGGAAATCAGGGAAAGCCGGTCGTCGTACTAATCCATAAAAAAAATAATGAGTTGCGCAGTATCACACTATCTTCATTCGGTAATTATAGTGATCACGGTATTTATTTTAATTATACGCAACACTTTATGACAAATATTGATTATCCTACAGGATTAAAAGACCGTGTGATTTATAATTGTAGTGATGAAGTAAAAGTTCCGGTCAGAAATATTTCATCACTTCATGCACTGTGTGCTGTTATTAAAGAAATAGCTAATCCTGGCTTTGGTCAACCGGCAATGGTCAACTGTTATCATTATGGTAAAACGAATCACAATGAGCATAATTATCTTGGTTTTAATGCCGGGATGGATATTTCAGATCATTCATCAAAAGACAGACTCTTTGAAGCACCAGCAAGTTATAATTACATGACTGAACAGGACAATGGTATTATACGGGAAATACGTACTTACAATAAATACCACCTGATGACAGATGAGAAACAGGTCAGTGACCGAACCGGACATATTTTATCAGCAGTACACTATTTTTTCTGTCGTAAAGATCAGCGTGATGGTTGTGCACATACCTCTTTTGCTGATTTGCCTGTTTTTTACAGTTTTCCTCTAAAAATAGTAACCCGGGTTTGGGGAGATATATCAGATACTCCTGCTGTAACCACAGTAATGGCTGACTATGATTCACAAGGAAGAATTATCAGGCAAACAGATAGTTTTGGTCGTGTAATAATTAACAATTACTGTCCACTAAAAGGTGATGAGGCTTGTCCGGCTGCTGCACAAGGATGGACTCTTGGTTCACTGACTGAATCTACTACACTATATCCTGCCCATACTAAATCAAATATGACATCTCTTTCACCGATAATAACCCGAAATTATTATCACAGAGAGATTAACCATAATAGAACAGGTTATATCTCTGTACTGGATCATCAGATACAACAGGCAGGTAAACAACAGTTAACTACAACTTACTATTATTATGATAACTCTAAAAATCTGTTAACTTATGGTTTATTAAAGAGGAGTATACTCACAGGGCAGCAGAATGGAGTAGAATTATCAGGATCTGTAAGAAAAGATTATTTTTATGTAAAAAGCCCGGACAGTTACACTAAAACCACTTATAACACTATTGAGTTGGATCAGAGTAAACGTCAAACATCACCTTATATTACAATTAGTTTGTTTACTAATCAGGTATTAAAAACAGAAGATACAGAAAAAAAAGATACCGATCTCTATTATTATGACCGGTGGGATCGACTCATAAGAACAGAGCGTGCTATCGGTACTGTTTTTGCTGCCAGTATTCATTATAATTATACGATATCTGAAAACATGAACCAGGTACTGATTACAGCAGTAAATGGTTTACAAAAAAAAGTCCGCTTTGATGGTGCCGGAAGAATACTTACAAGTTTTACTGAAGTAATAGACAAAACGGGTAAACAGCAGTCAGATCACTGGTGGCCGGTAGAGAAAAATCGTTATGATCGGTATGGACGTATCGCTAAAAAATTTAGTTATATCATTGATGTATCTGGGCATGCAACTATGCTTGAGATTACGCAGGATTATGATGATACAGGCAGAGCGGTTCAAGTTCATCGTCCTGATGGTGTAACCACTGTCATACGTTATGATGATAGTGACAGATGCGTGATCAGTTATCAGCAAAATACACAGAGTGAACGTTCTGTTATATCAGTATCAAGAGCAAATATACTCAGCGAACCAGTTAAGCAGTGGATACTACCAGCCACTAAAATACCGTTATCTTCAGTAAAATCACTCTGTCTCAATAGTAATAAACAACCTGAAGCGCAGGTTTCTGTAATTACTTATGACGGATTTGGACGACAAATTACAGTACGGGATCCTGCAGGTAGAATGATCAGGCAACGTTATGATGCGTTGGGGAGATTAACTGATACTATTGATCCTGCCGGAAACAGAGTGCACAAAGTATATAACCTGACAGGACAAGTTATACAGTCGTGGATATATCCTGTTTCAGGAGGATATTATCTGTTGTCATCTGCCGGTTATAACAGAGCAGGACAGCTGATATGGAGTGCAGGAGAAGATGGAAAACATACTTCATATACTTATACCATGGATGGACAAATTGCAACAGTTACAACACCGTCCGGACACGTGTTTTCATGGCAATATAATAACTTAAACCTTCCCGTTAGTGAGTTAGCAGACAATCAACAACAATGGATTGCTGATTATAATCCTGTTACTTTAAATTTATGCAAAAAAACCGACATTACCGGTGTTACAACGTACATTTATCGTGACGACGGATTGATACAGCAATCAACTCATACCGGAAAAAATAACTACCCTAATTATCAGTTGTTATGGCAATATGATAATAATCGACGTATTATCAGCACTACAGATATTTCCAGAAATAAAACAAATACGCAGTATGACGGGTTGGGGCGGATTGCCAGTATTAACTATCAACCTTATCAAAACGGTCATGCTGAAACGTTATTTTTACCTGCTTACGATGGTTTTTCCCGTATACAACATATTGACTATGGCAGTAGAATGCAGCGTACTTTTCACTATGATTTATGGGGACATAAAGATCATATTATTGATATACAAAATAAAAATCTCCTGTCTGAATGGGCAATGACCTATGATGTTGATGGTAATATTACTATGCTTAGCCAAAAAACACAAAAGACACAGTATAAGATATTGCATTATCAGTACGATGTACTGGACAACCTGGTTGGCATGTATTGTCAGGGTTCATCCGGTTTACCATTGTGTCCACATGATACATCATTTACCAGTACAAAACAGATACAGACACCGGTCATTACCCGCCAACATTATACGTTCACACCACTTAACCGGCTGATCAGTGTTCAGGAAACATTACAATTTATAAAACAAAAGAAAACAGTAAGAAAAGTAACTGATTACCATTATACTGATTCTTCTGCACCTTTACGTCTTCAGCAAATCGATACAACCTGGAATCAGAAAAGATCTAATGTGCAAAACTTTTTCTATGATAACATGGGTAATATGAAAGTGGACGGACAAAATAATCATATCCGTTATAACAGGATGAATGAGGTTATCGAGGTTGTTTCATCAACAGGAAGACAGAGTAACTACACCTATGATAGTAGCAGAAACAAAGTAATGGAAAGAAGCCAGAATGATATTAGCTATCTTTTTTATCGTGGCGATGCACTCATAAATGAAAAAATTATTAGTCCGGGGCAGGATATAAATATTATCGGTTATCTGGGAGTTGCTAAAACCACAGACGGATTAATCAGTGAATATTATGAAAATAGTTATAAGGGGGATATTATTGGAATTTTAAGAAAAAACGACGATGGTGAATATAAATTCAGTCAGCGTAATATTTATAGCCCATATGGTATGCTATGGTGTAAAAAACTAAAGACACTTCCATTATATAAACAAACACTACAGGGATTTGATGGTGAAAGAACGGATGCTTCTACCGGATGGATATTTTTAGGTAACGGTAACCGGACGTATAATCCAACCGGACGCTATTTCCTCAGTGAAGATCCGGCAGGTGATGGTTATACTTTTGGCAGTAATAACCCGATTATGAATACTGACCCTTCCGGTAACAGTCCACAGTGGCTGGGAGAGGCTTTTAAATGGGCAGGCTATATTAGCACCATGGGATTAAGTGCATTGCATCAGCGCTGGGCTAATATTACTGCATCAGTTATTCAGACCGGCTGTACTGTTGCCACCCTCGGCGCAACAGTTGCCAGTGCGGGCTCTGCTGCTCTGGCAGGAGTGATAGCCGGTACAGTGACAATTGGCAGTATTCCTGTTGTTGCCGCTGCAATACCTGCTAATAAAGGGCTTAATATTGCCGGAAAAATTATAGGTATGACAGAAGTAGCGGTTACAGTTGCTACCAGTTTAGCTGGTTTTATGTGTTTTTCTGCAGCAGGAGAGAGAGTAGCGGCAGAAGATATTCCGCTGGGAAAAATTCCTTTTGGGATGCTTAAAGCAAATCAGGCAACAAATGTTGTAGCAGGAGATGAACCAGCGGTTCTCCCGTCTCTGGTCTCAACTGCATCAACTGTTGTAACATCTCCCTCTCTTAACAGTCTTTCATTAAGCCAGTTTTTAGAACAATCACCTTGTTTTCATCGAATACTGGATTTTTCCTGCTTATGGTTTGATGACAGGCAATCTGTTGCAGATACCTGGGTTTTATTGCGTTCTTCACCATTTGCAGGCAATATTGCTTGTGATACGGGCTGTATCTTACTGGTATATCAGCTGAGTGGACAAGCCCTTGATATAAGTGAGTTAGCAGAATTTTTATGTGAGCGACAAAAACT
>JAPORK010000202.1 GCA_026710285.1 Endozoicomonadaceae bacterium
CAGGCAAAAATGTCAACAGAAACTAAAAAAACCGCCTTATATCTCCGCCCTGAAGGGCGGAGTTTTACGGCGTGTCTGATAACATAAAATAATTCGATCATAAAAAATCTTAACTTATTGATATTGCTTTTAAAAAAAATGTTATCTTCTTTTTAAAAAGGAAGATGAAAATACGGCATATCAGTGCATTGGTCAATATTTTAAAACAACATTTTTCAATAGATAGACGCTTGTTAAACTCTCTTTTTCTAAGGGTTTCTTCGTTATTACAAATGCGAACAGTCAACATCAGGCTATTGGCACAAGCAATGACAAATAATATAAAACAGTTTTGTCATTTACAGAGAGGCACAACGGGCGCAAAAAAAATTCTGCTATGTTTTGCTCTGCGCAGTTTTCCAACGAGTAGTAAATGCAGCCACTTCTTCTTTTCTGATTTGTACGGCAAGCTTATCTAAAATACCGTTAATATATTTATGTGAATCCTGAGCACCAAAAAGTTTTGCTATTTCAATACTTTCATTAATAATGACCCGGTAAGGAATATCCGTACGATACAATAATTCAAAACAACCTAAGCGTAAAATAGCAACTTCTACAGGGTCAAGCTGATTAAAAGGGCGATCAAGCAGTGAGCTAACATGATCATCCAGCGTTTTCATATTTTTAGCAATACCATATAGCAGATCATGGAAATAGCCGGAATCTGCTTTTTTCATTCCACCTTCGGTAATAAATTGCTGTTCTGTCGCCGTGATGCTACCACCTGATAGGGCCAGCTGATAAAGCGCCTGTACCACCATTTCACGAGATTTTCTGCGCATTTTTTTTGAAATTTTCAAATTTTGACTCAATATATAATTCTATCTGTTACTTGTTCATGCAACGGAAGTAATAATGGGTAACCCGTTAACTGATCACTATTTTTGCAGTTTATTTAGCAAATTGACCATTTCTAAAGCAGCCGTTGCAGCTTCTGCTCCTTTATTACCCATCTTAGTCCCGGCACGCTCAATTGCCTGTTCAAGGGTATCTACTGTTAAAATGCCAAAAGCCACCGGAATTTCATACGCTAACATGACGGATGACAATCCTTTAACGGCTTCACCAGCCACATACTCAAAATGAGCAGTTCCTCCACGGATGACAGCACCCAATGCAATGATGGCATCATATTCTTCACTGCTGGCGAGCTTTTTTGCCACCAGCGGAATTTCAAAAGCACCCGGACAGATGACAACCGTAATATTTTCTTCCGGTATGCCATGATTTAACAGTGTATGTTTTGCTCCATCAGTCAAACTATTTACGATGTACATGTTCCATTGTGTAGCAATAATGACATACCTGCCTGTATTCGGTTTTAAGTCCGGGGTTACCATTGTAACAGAAGACATAGCTTTTACCTTTAATTAAATGAAAATATATTATATCCGGTTGCCGTTAAAGATAAACAGATGGCTGTGAATATTAGCCCTCTGGCTTTAAACTGCGCTTAATTGTAGCAATAAATCGCCAGTCCTGACCGATTGGACGTACATCATTAAATTTTAATAATAATTTATCTGACATTTTTTCCAATGGTAAATTAAACAAAGGTTTAGCAGCAGAGCCCATTAAAACAGCAGCCATATAAATCCACAATTCATCGGTCAATGCGTGTTTTATGGCATAACCTGCCAGGGTTGCGCCTGCCTCAATGAGTATTTCATTGCACTGGCGTTCACCTAACAGTCTGAATAAACCGGGTAAATCAATCTGACCGCTTGCTCCGGGTAATTCTATCACCTCCAGATGGCTTTCACTCTCATGCAATTTTTTCTTTCTCCGGGACATCACATCGGCATAAAATTTTTGTTGCTGCACTTTATTCACATGACCACAGATTACAATAACCGGACCCGGAACAGAAAACAACCGTGCAGTTACCGGGGTGCGTAAAGAGGAATCAACAATAATACGTAAAGGTTGTCTGGCTGATAAAGCACTATCAATGGTTAAACCTGATGCTTCTGCCCGAAAATTCATAGCAGGGTCATCGGCAAGTACGGATTCAATACCGGTGATAATTGCACAGGAACGCCCTCTTAAACGCTGTACATCTTCTCTTGCCTCCGCACCGGTAATCCATTTAGATTCTCCGCTAGCCATTGCAGTGCGACCATCAAAACTCATCGCCATCTTACACCTCACAAAGGGTATGCCGGTTTTCATGCGCCGGATATAACCCGGATTTAACTGCTCTGCTTCAGCCTGCAGTAATCCGCTGACAACAGTAATTCCAGCCTGACGTAATAACGCAGTGCCTTTTCCTGAAACTTCAGGATTAGGGTCTTCCATGGCCACAACAACTTTAGCGATGCCCGCCCTGATCAACGCTTTTGCACATGGCGGTGTTCTGCCATAATGGCTGCATGGTTCCAGCGTTACATAAGCACAGGCCCCCCGTGCCTGCCCACCGGCTTGTTGCAATGCATTGATTTCAGCATGATTTTTGCCTGTCTGGTGGTGCCACCCCTGACCAATAACCTGGTTATTTTTAGTTAATACGCAGCCTACGCGTGGATTGGGCATACAGGTATAAAGCCCTCTTTTAGCCAGCCTGACGGCCTGTGACATATATTCAGTATCAGCAGTGGTTAACAACATAAGCGATTAGTTCAGCCGGATAAATTTATTGTTAAGTTTGACTGGTTTTATTTTCCAAACGGTCAATTTCTTCACGAAACTCATGTAAATCCCTAAAACGACGGTACACTGAAGCAAAACGAATATAAGCTACTTCATCCAAATCTTTAAGTGCATCCATAACCAAATCACCAATTTTTACGGTACTGATCTCTTTTTCACCAGCGGTACGCAAAAATACAGTGATTCTGTGAATGGCTTTTTCGGTTTCTTCCATGCTCACAGGACGTTTTTCTAACGCCCTCAAAATACCATTACGCAATTTAGCCGCTGAAAAAGATTCACGCTCGCCATTGCACTTTATAATCCGGGGCATAACCAATTCTGCACTTTCAAAAGTTGTAAACCGTTCCTGACATTTTACACATATTCTGCGACGCTTCACCTGCAAACCATCATTGACAAGGCGAGAGTCGCTAACTTTAGTATCTGCTGCATTACAAAATGGACAGTGCATATTTAATTAAACTTTAATCTGATCATATATTATTTGTCAGCATGAAGCCGGTATAAACATTTTTCAATACAGATTTATAATAAATAACTTAGCATCATGCTATCATATTGCTTTCAATATATAATTTATCAGGATATACATATTGTTTATACTTATTTAACAGGAAAAATAAATATGCTCAACTTAAACAATAAGCTGATCACAAAAATACTTATATCAACCGGACAAAATTATTTGCTGTTGCTACTCTGTATGCTGCCAGCATCAGTCTGTAAACTACTTAATGCCTGACTGTTAAGCAGTAAAATCATCCGCTGACTATATGGTATCCGATAAACTTAAAAATCATAATATAGCTTAAAAAACAGGTAATAACTCATGTTTGATTTAAATTATGTCGCTATAGTTACACTTTTTGTTGTAATTATTTTAATTGCAACCGGTGTTAAAATTGTTCCACAGGGATATCAGTTCACCGTGGAGCGCTTTGGTCGTTTTACCCGTTTGCTCTCTCCGGGGTTACACATTTTGATTCCATTTATAGATCGTGTTGGCTTCAGACAAAATATGATGGAACAGGTGCTTGATGTACCACCTCAAACGGTTATTTCAGCAGATAATGCGCAGGTAACTACCGATGCAGTCTGCTTTTTTCAAATTCAAAGCGCAACGAAAGCTTCCTATGAAATTACTAATTTACCCCTGTCCATGCAAAATTTGGTCATGACTAATATTCGTGCTGTACTCGGTGCCATGGAGCTTGATGACATACTGTCTAACCGCGACAAAATTAATATGGCACTATTGATGAAAGTCGACGAAGCCACTGATCCCTGGGGAGTAAAAGTTACCCGTATCGAAATTCGTGACATTACACCTCCGCATGATTTGATTGAAGCAATGGGGCGTCAGATGAAAGCGGAAAGAGATAAACGTGCTGTCATTCTGGAAGCAGAAGGTGAAAGAGAAGCGGCTATTAAAGTAGCAGAAGGAAAAAAACAGTCGCAGATATTAAATGCAGAGGGTGAACTGGAAGCAGCAAGGCGTGAAGCAGAAGCCAGAGAACGGCTTGCTCAGGCAGAAGCTCGGGCCACTGAAGTTGTCTCTCAGGCCATTGCTGAGGGTAATAGTCAAGCTATCAACTACTTTGTTGCACAAAAATATACTGAAGCAGTTAAGGAAATTGCCAGCAGTGATAACAGTAAAGTTGTAATGATTCCTTTAGAAGCTGCCAGCCTGGTAGGTTCACTTAATGGTATTAAAGAGTTATTAACCACAACGTCTGAAAAAAGCGGTTAAGGGACACAGACAAAACGGTTTAGACAAACTTGGGAGTCGTTTGTGATTTTGGTGTTTACCTTCGACTCCGCTCAGACTACTGGCTTGTGCCGGATGAGCGGGTTTGCGTTGGCTGAGCCTATCTCTCCGCCACACTTTTTAAGCTTCAATTTTTATTTACAGGTTTATTTTCTACTGAATATACCAATCTTTACTGAATGCACCGTGGGCTGAGTCTGTCAAAGCCCAGAGCAGAGACCAAAAGCAGCCGGGCTTCGACAGGCTCAGCCCACGGTTTTATGCCAAAAAGGTTGGTATATTCAGCAACAGGCAACCTGCCAGGATAAAAATAAAAACTTAAAAAATGTGACTAAGAAACAGGGCTGGCGGAGTCGAAGCCTAAACCAGAAGCCAGAAGCCAGAAGCCAGAAGCCAGAAGCCAGAAGCCAGAAGCCAGAAGCCAGAA
>JAPORK010000496.1 GCA_026710285.1 Endozoicomonadaceae bacterium
CCATCATAAACATTTTTACCTGCTTCATTTACTGCATTTTCTATGGTTTCTCCGGGAAATAACCGGATATCAGATCCGTCCTCGGAATACTCAGAAAATGTCATCATCTCATCATGATAACAGTCTTCATTGTTACCACATCCGAAAATAGCTCGATTGGCTCCCGGAACATCTTCCAGATAGGGTCTGCCATCGACAACTGATACCGATTGATTATTTTCAATCTCTACATTAACTTTGGCATTGGCTAACATATTATTTCCGTTTACACTATTCTCCAGTTCTCCAGAACTCAAAGAGTCTCCATCTATTTCAGTGTTTGTCCGAATGATATTAGCTATTGATTCAAAATCTGTTCCTGCTTCTGAAGACTCTTCTGCAAATGCTTCCAATCCTGTAAGTCCTGCTTCTGTTGTCCCTATCAGACCTGCAGCTGCACCAATACCTGTAATGATAGTCGCAAGTCCGGCTGCGAATAATGTGCCTGAAAAAATCCTTCCAGTAATCATTGACGCTTGCTGTAAACCTTTGTTAGCAGGTTTTAATGCTGATGAAAAAGTTAATGCAGCCGGTACTGCAAAAGCCATACCAATTGCAAATGCCGGACCTAAGCTTAAACTAATGCCAGCCCAGAGCATTGACCTTCCAATACCCTGAAGAAGATGACTATGAACGTTTTTCATACCCAGAGTAATAACCAGACTGGATATTTTGAACATATCACCTAACCACTTTGGCATATTACCGCTGGGATCACTATTCATTATCGGATTGTTACTGCCAAAGGCATAACCATCACCGGCAAGATCTTCACTGACAAAGTAGCGCTGAGATGGATTATAAGTACGATTACCGTTGCCTAAAAACTGCCAGCCTGTTGCAGTATCAGTTATTTCACCATCAAATCCTTTTAGTGTTTGTTGAAAAGCCGGAATGGTTACCTCTTGTTTTCCGTAAGACCATTCCATACCATAGGGGCTATAAATGTTATGTTGTTGTACCGTCCACTGTTTTAATGTTTTATCTTGTTTTAATATGCTAATGACATCGCCTTTATAATCACTTTCATTCCAGTCAGTAATCATACTATCTGTTGTTTTAGTCTCTGCTGAAGGATAGCTAATTCTGTGTATGTTATTAGCTGTATCAGTTACAACTTCACCGCTCAATGCGCCTTCCTGATAAAGCATCTGTCGGACTCCTTTTTGAGTTACAACTTTGATTTCTTTACCTTGACCATCGTAGTTATAGCGGCTAACCCTTCCTGTTATACTAATAACCCGGGTTATCTGATTGAAAGAATTATAACTCACCTGATTACCCTGACCATCAATGATCATATTTCCGGCTGCGTCATAAAATAATTTATCGGTCTCAAAACGCTGATTATTCCATTGTGTACTGACTGCAGTTAAGCGTAGTGGTACTTTAGCATTTGCATAGATGTAAAACATCTTTTTACTTAATGAGTGCCATTCTGGCGACGAAGTATCAAGTAATTTTTCAGAAACACTTGCAATACGATTTAGTCGTGTAAACTTATAATCCTGTTGCATAATAGCCGGAGCTGTTTTCAGGTTATCATCACTAAATACTGTATCATGCGGACAGATTTTGTTATCTCCTTCACACTGCATTGAAACCAGATTATCCAGACGATCATAACGATAATGTATTGTTGCCTGACGATTCTGATCATCACTACGCTGTAAACGAATAATATTTCCATCAGCATCGTAAACAAAAGATTCAGAATGTAATAGTTTTCCATTAATGCTATCTTTTATTATCTCTATCTCACCCCACGGATTATACGTCAATAAACGTATCATACCGTTACCATATACTTTCTTTACCAGACGAGAAAAAGAATCATAGAATAATTGCTCAATTTGTGTGGTATTACCATTGTTTTCCTGGTAGGTTTTCTCTACAGGTCTTACCAGCTTGTCAAACTTATAAATGATTTTATTATGCTGAGAATCTGTGCGACTGATAAGATCATGATAGCTATTGTAAGTCAGCGTTTCAGCATTACTTGCATAGCCGTTAATACCTTTATGTATGGTACTTGCCAGTAGTCCGTCATTTCGATAATGATAAGTGGTAATCCCTGTATTATCACTTATTGTCAGTGGTTTATAATTATGATGATCATAACTGACCCGTAAAAATATTTTACCATCCAGACTATCGGTTACCGGCTTCCCAATATTATTGTAAGACAAAATGATATGGTGTCCATTCGATTTATCAATAGCAGACAATTGACCATTTACGTTGTAGTGATAAGTGGTTTTTTTACCATCTTCTCTGGCTGACCATAATTTTTGACCTGCTGCGTTAAAACCTGCCGATGCCAGCAGATATTGCCCTCCCTGAATAGGCATAACCAGATGTTGAATAACATGACCAGTCAGATCATAGACATTATGTATTCTGTCTCCTGCGGGATTGATGATGTCGGTCACATGTCCAAGTGCATCATAACCCTTTTGTACGACTCTTCCCATAGCATCTTCAGTACTAACAAGACGACTAAAACCATCATAAGTCATCCTGGATACTCTTGCACCTGGCTGTTTATCTCCCACTGTACAGAGTGTTCTCATAGAAGGCAGGATACCGGTTGTGGCAGGTAGTATAATCTGCTCCAACAGTTTTCCTGTTACACTGCTAATCCCTATGGTTACAGAAGTACGATTGTCTTGTGCATCTTCTGAGTAGTGGACTACACAACGGTGAGCATTATCATACTTTGTGATTTCTGTTTCTCCGTCCGGCAGATATTTTTTGATCAGACGTCCAAGGGTATCATAATCAAAACGGGTAGTCAGTGCTACCGGCACTCCATGACCCTGTGCATACCGTGTACTGGTTGCTATTTTACCTTCAGCATTATAACTTATCTGTGTTTGCTGTTGCCATACCCCAGGTTCAGGATGTCCCTGAAGATCAGTTTTTTCAACATAAGTTGCCAGTTTTCTCCCTAAGCCATCAAAAATTACTTTTTTCTGCATACCATTAGGTATCGTTACAATCACACTGTTTTCATTTGCAGATAAATTATACTGCTTCCGGAGTGTTGCTTCAAAGGGCGTACCTGTTGCATCAGTACGTGCTGTGAGCCGACCCAGTGCATCATACTTAAAGGTTTGAATATTTTTTTTATCTTCAGAAATTACCCGGAGTGGTTTAGGAATAAATACGCTTTTTTCAGTTATTACTGATGATACAGACTGGTTCTTTCCTGTATCAATATAATCTGAAGCCGTTTCGGTTCCATTATTATTTAAGGTATACTGATAATGATGTGTAATCTCCTTAACACTGTCAGCAGGAAGATTTGTTCCTTTTAGTTGTGTCTGTTTTAACAAACCATAGGTGAGTGGATTACTTTTATCCTGGTAATAATAATGCGTTTCTGTTCGTTGTTCATTACCACTTTGAACGCTGTTTTGATACAGTACCAGCGTATAACCCTTATTATTTCTGTTAGCCTCTTTTTTATAAGTCATCGTTGTTGTAACAGGAGACAAAAGTGCACTGTTTTTTAGCGGAGCAGGAAATCTTTTTGTTATTTCTGCTAAAGAAGCTACCGGCCAGCCAACAGGTGCAGCAGGGCAGAAACGATCACCATTTTGTGGGCAGTAAATTGTTTCTGCTTTGCGACCATAACTATCAGTTTCACTGATTAATCGCCCGTAATTATCATAACTTCTGTTCACTGCCGTTATTACCGGTGCAGACAGATTATCTCCCCACTTTTTATTCACGACCTTTAAAGGCAGAGACCAGGTATCTGGCAGTTGATCAAAAGAAGTATTTGCACAACCATCTTCCTTATCTGTACGACAAAAATAAACGATGGTCTCAGTGAGTGGTTTATTCGTTTTATCACTGACTGTTTTAGTATCAATTAATAAATGATATTTATTATACGTGCGAATCGTTTGTATCTGACCGTTATCTTGTTTTGTCTGATAGGTGTAACCGGAAGGTGCTTCAAACAGTATATCTGTCTTTGAATCAGGCAGTCCGGTTAAACCTGCATTGAAACCAAGATAATCATGACTGTTACTGTTTGTTGAAGTATAACTGTAATCTACCTGCATCGCCGGCTGATTTGCACCGGGAATAATCCTGACCTGCTTGACCACACACATGGATGCAAAGGGCTGCAACGGATTATTATTGATAATATGGGGTAATTTCATCTCATGACTACAGTCATAAGTAAACTCTTTTTCCATTCCGGTAAAATAGTGAATACCGGTCAACAGGTTCTGACCGTTATTATAGGTATCGTAACTTAAACGAACCTGCCCGGAATCATTATCACTCTGCTGCTGATTACTTTCTGGAAACCAGATATTACGCACCTGATCATTTTCTAAACTAACACGTATATTAACCGGGTGTCCCTGTACATCATAACTGGTAACCGTCAGATAATTATCTTTTCTTGTTAGCCAGATCGAATGACCATTATCGTCAGTTATTTTTTTTAAAAGATGACTTCCGGATATATAGTTGAAATTAACACCCTCTCCATTTTGTTGTTCCATACGAATTTCATAGCCATCATGGTTTAAAATATCTTCTAACCCATTTGCAGATTTAATCAAAAAATCTCCTTTTTTATCATTAGTTATGATAACATCTTTTAACTTGTGATACAGTGGATGCCAGCTTCCGTCAGGCTGTTGTTTCAAAAAATAACTTTTTCCTTCTGCGGTGCTTAACTGATGAGTAACCGGATTATAGTGTGTCAGATTCCATGCCCAACCATGCCCTAAATGATCCGGGTTACCTTTTGCACCACTGTTATAATTCATTTCCAGATCAATATCAGGACCATGACCAAAATTACTCCGTAA
>JAPORK010000093.1 GCA_026710285.1 Endozoicomonadaceae bacterium
TGAGTGGTGATACTGCCTGTCCTGCTGTTTCAAAGGCATGGCCTTTTGCTATGCTCACTGAATTCAGTGTACATTATCCTGCTGATACCGGAACCAATACAAACTCACTACCTGTAACAACCTATAACTATTATCGTAAGGAGATTAACTATAATGGAAAAGCCTATATTACTGTACTGGACCATCAAACGGAACAGTCGGGTAAGCAACAATTAACAGTAACACGTCACTATTATAATAATCCTGATGATCTGTTAACTTACGGTTTATTAAAACAGCTGGTACTGACAGGAAAGCAAAATGAGACCACTCCATCAGATAGTGTGATTAAAGATTACTACTATATAAAAAGTCCGGATAGTGATACAAAAAAAACTTATAGTGCTATTGAGTTATCTGAAAATAAACGCCTTATGTCATCTTATACTACAACCAGTTTATTCACAAATCAGATACTCATGGTAACAGATGCAGAAAAAAAATATAGTGACTGTAATTACTATGATCAGTGGGACCGGCTAATAAAAACAGAACGTGCTGTGGGAACTGATTTTGCTGCCAGTGTTCATTATGATTATACGCTGTCTAAAAATCTCAATCAGGTTATAATTACAGCTGTGAATGGATTGCAGCAAAAAGTTATTTTTGACGGTACGGGAAGAGTGCTGAAAAGCTTTACTGAATCGATTGATATAACAGGAAAACAACAACCAGGTCACTGGTGGCCGGTACAAAAAACCAGTTATGATCAGTACGGGCGTATTATCCAAAAAAGTAAGTATGTTGTAGATGAATTTGGGCATATACAAACACTAAATATTACAAAGGATTATGACGATACCGGCAGAGTGATCCGAACATATCTTCCCGATGGCAGAACAACTATTATGCACTATGATGACAGTGACAGATGTGTGGTTAGTTATCAGCAAACTGCACAGGGTGAACGCTCTGTTATCTCTGTGTCAAAAGCCAATGTACTCAGTAAACCGATTAGGCAATGGACATTACCGGCAACTACAGGTCCGTTACCTTCAGTAAGATCATTCTGTCTTAATAGCGATAAACAATCTAAAGCTCGAGTCTCTATTATTGTATATGATGGATTTGGACGACAGATTATAACACAAGATCCCGTGGGTAGAATTATAAGGCATCACTATGATGAAATGGGACGATTAACTGATACTATAGATCCTGCGGGAAACAGAATGCATTCGATATATAATCTCACAGAACATATTGCACAATCCTGGGCATATCCCGTTTCAGGAGAGCACTATCTGTTATCATCCTCTGGTTACAACCGGGCAGGACAACTAATCTGGAATGCAGGAGAAGATGGGAAACGTACTTTTTACACTTATACAGAAGACGGAATGGTTGCAACAATTATAAAACCAAACCAACATATTTTTTCATGGAGGTATAATCTTTTAAATCTTCCTGTTAGTCAATACACAGATAATAAACAACAGTGGGTTAAATATTATAATAAGATTACTTTGAAAGTACAGAAAAAAACTGATATCACAGGTACTAAAACTTATTTTTATAGTGATGACGGACTAATACAACAATTAATCCAAACCGGTAAAAGCCATTATCCTGATTATAAACTACAGTGGAAATATGATAATAACCGGCGTGTTATAAGCAATACAGATATTTCTGGTAATAAAACAGATGTTCGATATGACTGGCTGGGACGTATTGTCAATACCCGTTACCATGCATATAAAAAAAATAATATAGAAACATTGTTGGTTCCTGCATACGATAATTTTTCCCGGATACAACATGTTAGTTATGGTAGTGGTATGCACCGCACATTTCATTATGATTCATGGGGACGTAAAGCTCAAATAACCGATATACAGAGAAAACAGCTTATCTCTGCGTGGTCGATGAGATATGATATTAATGGTAATATTGTCAGGCTCAGTCAAACAGCAGAAAAAAAACAATTTGCTGTACTGTACTATCGGTATGATATGTTGAATAATCTAATCAGTATGCAATGTCAGGGTTCGTCTGGTTTGCCTCTGTGTCCGCATGATACATCGTTTAGTGGTTCAAGACTGAAACAGGCACCGGTAATCATCCGACAGAATTATATTTTTACACCTCTTAATCGACTGGCTACGGTTCGAGAAAGATTACAGCCCACACAACAAGAACAAATAACAGATAAAATAATCAATTATTATTATACAGATACTAAAGTGCCACTGCGCCTTCAGAAAATCAGCACCACCTGGAATCAGCACAGACCGAATTTACAAAATTTTACTTATGATGATACTGGTAATATGACAGTGGACGGACAAAATAATCATATTACTTACAATGCGCTAAATGAAGTTACCCAAGTGGTTTCATCTGCAGGAAAATTGAGCAACTATACCTATGATGGTGGTGGAAAGGAGGTTATGGAAAAAAGTTCTGATGGTCTCAATTATCTTATTTACTGTGGTGATGCAGTTGTAAATGAAAAAATTATCACTCCGGAGCAGGATACACACATTACCGGTTACCTGGGTGTAGCAAAAACCACTGACGGAATGATCAGTGAATATTATCAAAGTAGTTATAAAGGAGATATTACCGGTATTTTCAGAAAAAATCACAATAATCAATATCACTTTAAGCAACGCAATATTTATAGTCCCTACGGCATGGTATGGCACAGGAAATTAACAATACCATCTCTGTATCAGCAAACTTTACAGGGATTTAATGGTGAACGAACAGATCCTGCCACAGGTTGGCAATTTTTAGGTAACGGTAACCGGACGTATAATCCAGGACAACGTTATTTTCTTAGTGAAGATCCAGCGGGTGACGGTTATGCGTTTGGAAGTAATAATCCGGTCATGAATACTGATCCGTCCGGTAACAGTCCGCAGTGGCTGGGGGAAGCTTTTAAATGGGCAGGTTATATTAGCACACTGGGTTTGAGTGCACTACATCAGCGCTGGGCTAATATTACTGCTGCAGTTATGCAGGTCGGATGTACCGTTGCCACCCTGGGAGCAGCCGCTGCCGGTGCAGGTCCTGCGGTTCTGGCAGGCGTTGTGACCGGTGCTGCTGCGATCGGTAGTATTCCTGTTGTAGCTGCTGCAATACCTGTTAATAAAGGGCTTAATATCGCAGGCACAATTATAGGTGCGGCAGAAATGGCTGTTTCAGTTGCAGCAGGAGCTATTGATCTTGCTGCAGGGATGGCAGCGGCAATGGCGAATAATAATAAAGCATTCAGGATGACTCTTTTGTGTATGATTAAAGTAAATAAACAGGGTCTTCCGATAGAGAGGTATGTTGATTTGGATGGATCAATATCATTTCAGATGGGTGACTCACCTTTTTGGATGACAGTACCTCCACAGCCTCCCCTCCCTCCTCTTTCAATGCATCTATTTAAAAGCATATTCACAAAATCACCCTGTTATTATTCTGGTGGAATCTCTGGCGCTTATTTAGAGTTTACTGATCATAATTCTGTTTCAGGAGTATGGGGTCTGTTAATGTCTTCAAATCTTAGATCCCACATAGCCTGTGATACCGGTACCATTTTATTGACATATCAGTTATCAGGAAAACGCCTTCATTTATGGGATTTATATAATTTTGTGTTTACCCGGGCAATGTATAGTCAATTTCCGTTATCTCTTACACATGATCATCCTTATGTTACACAGCTGGTGTACGTATTAGAATCCGCTGTAGCTTTTAAACAGTTTAAATACCATTATGGTCCATATACAGGCAATTTTTTATCATCAATATTTAGACATCATAATGGTGCTGTATTAGTTGGTTATGATCATATAACCGTAGTAGAGATAGCAGAAGTAGAAAGTATCAGTAGACCGATGTGGACTGTTTATGAGTTTCTTGCTGATGGTGATATCAACCCTATAAATGTCACAACTCGTGAGCTGCATACAAAAATATTTCCTAATCCTTTTGTTGATGAATTAAACGTTAATGGTTATATACCAATAAAGTAAAAAATGCTTTTAATATCAATGCTTCAGACAGCTTTAACTAAAAAAATCCTGTGATCAGAACTTTGTCGGATCATTAAAAAACATAAACAGAGAACTATTTATAGGAAATATTATTTATAAAAGGTCAGCTGCCAGTTTTTATCTATATGGTCGATCATTCACTTGTAAATAAAGGATATTTATATACTCACACTGCCATCTTTTTTCTGTAGTTGTTAAGAAATTATCAGGGACAGCTGTTGATTTATTTATAAGGTATAAAAATGTTATTTCAGAATAAAAAAATATTTTTAGTCTTTTTTATATTACTCATTCTGTTATCAGATT
The DNA here is from genome assembly GCA_026710285.1 of Endozoicomonadaceae bacterium. Classification (GTDB taxonomy): domain Bacteria; phylum Pseudomonadota; class Gammaproteobacteria; order Pseudomonadales; family Endozoicomonadaceae; genus JAPORK01. Next base: position 4,341 of record JAPORK010000093.1, read on the forward strand.
ACACAATAAATGTATTTTGTAAGAAACTAAATACACAAAGTAGTAATTTAACTGACCGGTGCACTACACCTTTGGATTGTTTGTATCATACCAATAATAAAAAGATGAATAAAAATTATATTAATGACAGGTCAATCTTAGAAAAAAAACAGCAGAGATTTTATTCTTCAGTATCAGGTGAAACTGAACCATGGTCAAATGCATTTAATTTTAAAAAAGTGTGGGGAACTACTGTAGATCCACGCACAGGCATTCTCAGTGCTTATGTTAAAACAGGTGGTATGCTTAGTAATTTAGGTCACGGACCTGATATCAATCTTAATGTTAATTATAGCAGTAGTGCGTTAGCTAACCCGGACGGATTGGGAGCAGGTTGGAGCTGGAATCTGACGCATTTTAATCCAGTTACCCGTCAGCTGACCACCTCTTTTGGACAAAACTTTTATTTAAAGAAGCAACCAGATGGTCACTGGTGGCCATTGTACCATAAACTTCATGATATGGTTATTCGGGGAGATATCAGTACACATTTTG
>JAPORK010000210.1 GCA_026710285.1 Endozoicomonadaceae bacterium
GTATATTCGGCAGAAGACAAACTTTACAAAATAAAAGTTAGGACTTAAAAAATGTGACTAAGAGACAGCTTTAGGAAGGGGAGGATGTCAACGAATTATTCCTGATGTAGGTAAGGTTTTACCATAACAGTTCTTCGCCTGGCATCCAATCAGATAACAGACTGACCACAATATTCAGTTGCTTTTAATGGACGCTCTGCTGGTCTTGTATGAAGATATTTTTGCAAAAATATCTTCGCTTTTCTGCACAGCGGAGTATAATACTTAAATTTTATTCTTTCTGAAAAATGATAAGATATATATTTCATTATGATACGTACACGCATAGCACCTTCTCCAACCGGTGATCCTCACGTAGGAACCGCTTATATTGCTTTGTTTAATATGATGTTTGCTCATAGTCACAAAGGACAGTTTATTCTGCGTATTGAAGATACGGATCAGCAGCGCAGTTCAGAAGAGTCAGAAAAAGCTATTTTTGACTCCCTACGCTGGTTAAATCTTCACTGGGACGAAGGACCGGATATTGGCGGAAATTACGGACCTTACCGACAGAGTGAGCGCAGTGCTATTTATACGCAACATGTGCAGCAACTCATAAATGCAGGTCATGCCTTTCATTGCTTCTGCTCAGCTGAGCGTCTGGAAACGCTGAGGGCATCTCAGGCTGCCAACAAACAGACATCGAAGTATGATGGTCACTGTCTGCATTTAAGCGCTGAAGAAGTACAAACCAGGCTGGATAATAAGGAAAGCCATGTTATCCGCATGAAAGTACCTGCGGGAGGTACCTGCGAATTTAATGATATGCTGCGTGGCACGATTGCCATTGACTGGGAACATGTGGACATGCAGGTACTGCTCAAAACTGATGGAATGCCAACTTATCATTTAGCCAACGTTATTGATGACCATTTAATGCAGATATCGCACGTTATTCGTGGAGAAGAGTGGATTAATTCAGCACCTAAACATAAATTATTGTATGACTATTTTGGCTGGAAGATGCCGGAACTATGCCATATGCCTTTATTGCGTAATCCTGATACCAGCAAGCTGTCTAAACGAAAAAATCCCACTAGTATTGGCTATTACCGTGATATGGGATACCTTCCTGAAGCAATGATCAATTTTCTCGGACGTATGGGCTGGTCAATGCCGGACGAAAGAGAGAAGTTTACACTGGATGAAATGCTACAACACTTTGATATTCAAAGAGTTTCCACTGGAGGTCCAGTTTTTGATCAAGAAAAGCTGACCTGGCTCAATGGCTGCTGGATTCGGGAAAATCTTTCTGATGAACAGCTTTATGATGTGCTGAATAACTGGCGACTTAACCGGTCATTCATCCGGCAATTTCTACCGTTAGCAAAGACCCGGATGGAAAAACTGAGTGATTTTGCTGATCTTGCTGGTTTTATGTTTCAGGGTATGCCGCAACTGACCGCAGAACAGTTCATTCATAAAAAATTGAGTGAAGAAGAGGTCAAAAAGATTTTGCAGTTTATCGTCTGGAAGCTTGAAGACCTGACAAAATGGAATAAAGAAGTACTGTTTGCTGAAATCAAACAACTGGCACAAACCATGGAACTAAAAATTAAAGATGTTATGTTGCCTGTTTTTGTTGCAATTGCGGGTACACCTAATTCATGGTCTGTGGTGGATTCAATGGAAATTTTAGGGCCAAATATTTCTCTGGCTCGGTTACGTCATGCTGTCAGTGTGCTGGGCGGTTTTTCTAAAAAAGGCTTAAAGAAGTTGCAAAAAACATTTGCAGAAATAGCATAGCATGTTCACCAACGGAAAAATAATAAAGCAGAGCAGATATTCATTCGACTTTGAAAAAAGAGAATTGAATATTTGCTTATTATTTCTCTTCAAATTTAATATTTATTGGTTGTTGATGGAATTTTAATGCTATAAAAATGTCTGATCATACTTAGAATAGAAGAAGCAGTATGGGTAAAACATCGTTTTGTAACATCCCAATATTCTTAGGAATAATGAATTGTTTTGTCACCACAACTTTTACTTGAGAAGTAATTTTTATGATATCTGACTCACAACAAAAATTACGCCAGGGAGCACTCCTTGCCATCGCCGCTTACACCATGTGGGGGATTGCACCTATTTATTTTAAGTTGCTCTCCGGTATACCAGCAATAGAAATATTAAGTCACCGTGTTATTTGGTCTTTTTTTCTACTTGCCATACTGTTGCATTGTAACCGGCGCTGGAAGATTGTTCAGCGTATTATAACTTCAAGAATAAATATGTTGTATCTGTTTTGTAGCACATCATTAATTGGTCTGAACTGGCTTATCTACATCTGGGCGATCAATTCTGGTCATGTGCTTGAAGCGAGTCTGGGTTATTATATCAACCCGCTGATAAACGTTATACTGGGTATGGTATTTCTTGGCGAAAATTTACGCAAACTGCAATGGATTGCGGTGATGCTAACCATTTGTGGTGTATTGGTGCAGTTAATTGCCTTTGGTTCAGTACCCGTTGTTGCTATTGCACTGGCTTCCAGCTTTGCATTTTATGGGTTATTACGCAAAAAGGTTAATCTTAATCCGCAGGTTGGTTTGTTTGTTGAGACATTACTCATGTTACCGGTGGCTGCGATTTATTTATTTTGGGTTGCCGATACGCCCACAGTCAACTTCTTTAATAATCCGATAACACTTAATTTACTGCTGGTGAGTGCGGGTCTAGTGACAACGTTGCCGTTACTCTGTTTTGCCACCGCAGCAACACGGTTGAAATTATCAACGCTCGGGTTTTTCCAGTACATTGGTCCCAGTCTGATGTTTTTACTGGCAGTCCTGATGTATGGAGAACCCTTTACCTTAGATAAAGTAATTACTTTTGCATTTATCTGGACTGCGCTGATTATATTCAGCTTTGATGGTATAAATTATAATAAACATTTGCATAAGCCTGTATAGAGAAAATAAAGTTTTTAGAAACTTACCTTCTAATGATGTCTGCATTGATACCATGCAGACACTCAAATGCACTACCAGGAAAGCTTTTATTACTAAAATATCCTTGTTGGTAAAATCCTGCTCTGTGGGATAACGGATTGTTTTGCTACCACTCATTTTAACGGGGAAAGTAACTTTTATGATACCGGATGAAAAACAAAAATTTCGCAGAGGAGTGTTCCTTGCCATTTCCGCTTACACCATGGCGGGGTTTGCACCGGTTTATTTTAAGTTGGTTGCCGGTATACCCGTAGTAGAAATGCTAAGCCATCGTATCATTTGGTCTTTTTTCTTAATTGCCCTATTGCTTCATTGTAACCGGCGCTGGAAGATGGTTCAGCGTATCGTAACTTCAAAAGTAAATATGCTGTATCTGTTGTGTAGTACATTATCCATTGGTATGAACTGGCTGATTTACATATGGGCAATCAAATCTGGTCAGGTGCTTGAAGCCAGTCTTGGTTATTACATCAATCCGCTAATTAACGTTTTGCTGGGCATGATACTACTTGGAGAAAATTTGCGCAGATTACAGTGGATTGCCGTAATACTGGCTGTATGTGGTGTAATGGTCCAGTTAATTGCCTTTGGTTCAGTACCTTTTGTCGCTATTGCACTGGCTTTCAGCTTTTCATTTTATGGATTAATACGCAAAAAGGCTAACATTGATTCGCAGGTTGGATTGTTTATTGAGACATTACTCATGTTACCGGCGGCTATGGTTTATTTATTTTGGGTTGCCGATACACCAACAGCACATTTTTTTAATAATCCACTAATACTTAATTTACTGCTGATGAGTGTTGGTGTGGTGACAGCCGTACCACTAATGTGTTTTGCCGGCGCAGCAACACGGTTAAAATTCGCAACACTCGGTTTTTTCCAGTACATTTGTCCCAGTCTGATATTTTTACTGGCAGTGCTGCTGTACGGAGAAGCTTTTACGCTGGATAAAGCGATTACGTTTGCATTTATCTGGATTGCGCTGATCATATTCAGCTTTGATGGTATAAATTATAATAAACAGTCAGGCAAGCCTGTAGAGCAGAAATAATTTTTTTAAAGTTACGCTTCTGATAATGTCTGCATTCATACCATGCAGACATAAAAGATTACTCTGAGATTTTTGGGCGTATTGTTATCTCTGCATGTGGTGGTCGAGAATATTATTCTTATTATAGGGCTACAAAAAACTAACGAATCACCTTCTCTGCTAAATACATAACTTTAATCTCACTGAGATTTGCGAAATCCCTGATATTCTCTTTTTCGAGTTTTAACAGGTCATCGGTTAGCATTTTTGTGCTGAGAGACCCGGGTCTCAGAAACTGAAAAAAAATTGCTGCATTTTTGAAAAATTTTACAAAAATATCATCTTTAACTTCACCGATTAAATCGATAAATTTGCTTTCTATTTTAATTTTTCTATCTTCTAAAATATTTAATAAAGCGTTTGTAACGTTCTTTCCTTCCGGGGTTAATAAATCAGCACAATCCTGAAATATTTCAGTCATTTCTTCTAATGTAATAGTGGACTCCAAATTTGTAACATCACAATTATTATTATATTTTTGTTGTTTGATTGGCACAATTGTTTCTTGTTCAGTTTGATGAGTTCTTTTTTTTTTGTTTTGTGAGCTTTGGTGAAGCTTCACTGCAGGACATATCTTCTGAAGTTTTCTGACAAATCTCTTGGGCATCTGTATGATTTTGCCATGAAGTACTGGGCAAATGTTGTGGCTTTGATATGAATTGTTTTCTGCCAATACTATTTAAAAATAAGATTGAACCAAAATCTTCATATTTTTTCTGGGATGTAAACACTTTTCTAATCTGCGGATCATCTTTAATGTATAAC
>JAPORK010000311.1:0-160 GCA_026710285.1 Endozoicomonadaceae bacterium
GTATATTCGGCAGAAGACAAACTTTACAAAATAAAAGTTAGGACTTAAAAAATGTGACTAAGAGACAGCCTTCAGTCGGGGTGGTTTGGACTTCTTTCAGTCCAGCGGGTTTGCCCGTGTCGCCGGTCGAACGTCAATTGAGGGGTACCCTCGTGATTTG
>JAPORK010000311.1:170-4842 GCA_026710285.1 Endozoicomonadaceae bacterium
GCGGTGTTTGTTGTTTTTTCTGACATTGTGGTGGTGTCCCCTGCAGGATTCGAACCTGCGACCACATGCTTAGCATACCACTACAATTTTCATTGCCACCGTTTAGCGGTGTTTGTGGTCTGGACTATATCATCACCCACGACATTATTCGTTTGGGTGGAGGGCGCTTATGATGTTTTACACAATGAGTTCGCATTGCACCATCTAGTCTCTGCACCTTTTCTGCACGCCTGCAGAACTTGGCTCAGGATTGCCTCCGCCATTATGCGCTGAGATTTCCCTGAATTCACCCTCTTCACTGTAGTAGTTTCCAGACTACAGGCTCCTGTTTAACTTCAAAGGCACGTGCTCTATCCAGCTGAGCTAAGGGGACCTATTCTTATTTATTTTTTTAATCTTAATTGTGTGCTGCTACTAACTGCAAAACACTTTTGAGTTATTAAAATTAAAAAGGCTGCCAGGCCATGACTACATATTCTTGTTTGCAGAGTGAAACAGATAATTAACGTACATCTGTATTAATTTTGTTATTAGCCACATAATGGTCGGGGTAGAGAGATTTGAACTCCCGACATCCTGCTCCCAAAGCAGGCGCGCTACCAGACTGCGCTATACCCCGTTAAGTGGTTTTTACTGTTAAATCCGCTAACGAGAAAAAATATTATCTGACTCTGTTGAAAACGTCAACTAGTTTTTTAGAAATTTTATTTTTTTTGATTTGATCAAGGGTCTTTTGTCTTATTGTATGCATCAATGATCAGGTTCTGAGCAAAAAGTATAGTAAATCAATAAAAACACCCTGTAGTTTTTATACATCTGATTTACAATTTGTATAAAAAGGCAAAACAGTAAAACAATTAATAATGAGATCAGACGATGTTGTTTAATACTTCACCCGAAAAAACCACTCCGATAAAAGTGAAAATTTGTGGTCTGAAAGAGGTTGAAACAGCCCTGTATTGTGCTGAACAGGGCGTTGATGCCATTGGACTTATGTTTTATCCACACAGTCATCGCTTTATACCTGTCACAACCGCACAACGTATTGCATCTGCTGTCAGTCAACGAACCGATGTAATTGGCGTATTTGTTAATCCATCAACAGAAGAGGTTACCAAAGTAATGGCAGAAGTACCATTGACAGGATTACAGTTTCATGGTGATGAATCAGTTGAATTTTGCCGGCAATGGTCACTCCCCTGGCTAAAAGCAATTCGTGTCGGTAATCAGGATAATTTACAAAAAGAACTGACAATCTGGCAGCAGGCATTTGCCTGTATACTAGATGCCACACAGCCCGGACTGTATGGCGGTTCTGGTAAAACATTTAACTGGTCACTTATTCCAAAAAAACAACAATCATCTATTATACTGGCAGGCGGACTTAATGCCGAAAATGTTGCAAAAGCGATGATACAGGTAGCTCCATTTGCACTTGATATCTCAAGTGGTGCTGAAAACACCGATGGTAATAAATCCAAACAAAAAATACACAGACTCATGCAGGAGATAAATAGTGTCAGATATAAAAACTGCAGCTAAACAGGTTCCTTATGACTTTCCTGATAAAACAGGACATTTTGGTCCCTTTGGCGGGTGTTTTGTTGCTGAAACCCTAATGCCAGCCATAAAAGAACTTAATCATGCTTTTGAACAATATGCGCATACACCAGAATTTCAACAGGAATTTGATCATGATCTGGCTTACTTTGCAGGTCGTCCGTCTCCTCTCTACTATGCTCGCAGATGGAGTGAACAATTAAATGGAGCCAGAATTTATTTAAAAAGAGAAGATCTGAATCATACCGGGGCACACAAAATCAACCATGCAATTGGTCAGATATTACTGGCTAAGTACATGGGGAAAAAACGCATTATTGCTGAAACAGGTGCCGGTCAGCATGGTGTAGCAACTGCAACTGTTGCAGCCAGGCTGGGGCTTGAATGTGTTATTTATATGGGTGAGAAAGACGTAGAGCGTCAGGCAGCCAATGTTTATCGGATGAAACTACTCGGCGCAGAAGTCATACCGGTTACCACAGGTGCCCGAACTTTAAAAGATGCTATTAACACCGCCATGCGCGATTGGGTAAGCCATGTGGATGATACTTTTTATTTGCTCGGTACGGTTGTAGGTCCCAAACCTTATCCTGAAATGAATCGCATGTTTCAGAGTGTTATCGGTCGTGAAGCCCGACAACAATGCCTTGATCTGACCGGTAAGTTACCCGACGCGCTGGTAGCCTGTATTGGTGGAGGTTCCAATGCGATTGGCTTATTTTATCCTTTTATTAATGATACCGGAGTAAAAATGTATGGTGTTGAAGCGGGCGGAAAAGGCATTGAGAGTGGTCAGCATGCTTCGCTTCTCAGTGTTGACGGACCACAGGGTGTTCTGCATGGTAACCGCACTTATATTATGTCAGATACAGCAGGTAATATCCTGGACAGTCATTCAGTATCAGCAGGTCTTGATTATCCCGGGGTCGGACCAGAACATGCCTGGTTAAAATCTTGTGAGCGGGTTGAGTATGTCTATGCGCTTGATGAAGAAGCATTAACTGCATTTCGTACATTAACCCGGATTGAAGGTATTATTCCGGCACTGGAAACCAGTCATGCACTGGCACACGTGACCAAAATTGCACCGAAAATGCATAAGGATCAAATCATTATCGTTAATCTTTCCGGTCGGGGAGATAAAGATATCCATACGGTTGCCAACATTGATGGTGTTAAAATCTGAGGAACAATTATGAACCGCATTCAGACATGTTTTGAACAATTAAAACAAAAAAAACAGAAAGGACTCATTCCTTATATTACAGCAGGGCACCATCCTCCTGCTGAAACATTACAGCTATTACATACGCTGGTGAAATCAGGTGCTGATCTCTTAGAGTTAGGCGTCCCTTTTTCAGATCCGGTTGCAGATGGACCGGTAATAGAAAAAGCGCATCAAAAAGCGGTTGCCCGCCATGTTACCTTAGCAGATGTGCTTGATATCGTCACTGAATTTAGAAAACAAGATGAAAATACACCGGTTGTACTTATGAGCTATCTTAACCCTATAGAAGTAATGGGGTATACTGATTTTGCAATCAGAGCAAGTAAAGCTGGCGTTGACGGCGTACTCATTGTAGACTGTCCTCCTGAGGAGTCATCAATATTGCATACAGCGCTTGATGCTAAACAAATTGACATTATTTATTTAGTTTCACCGAATACAGATGATCAGCGTATTAAAAAAATATGCACATTAGCACGCGGTTATATCTATTATGTTTCATTAAAAGGCGTAACCGGAGATTCTGATAAGCTTGCAATTGATGAAGTAAAAAAACGTATAAATCACATAAAAACATTTACGCAACTTCCTGTTTGTGTTGGATTTGGTGTTAAAGATGGTAAAACAGCCTCTGCGCTTGCTGCAACAGCTGATGCAGTCATTGTAGGCACCGCACTGGTTAAAACACTAGATGCGCATAGCAGCAGTACCATGTATACTGCTATAGAAAGCCAAATGTCAGAACTACATTCGGCTATAGATGCGTAAAATTATTTGTTTGGAAAATAGATGAGTAACTGGTTAAATAAATTAATTCCTGCATTATCACGCAGCAACAAATCCGATAGCAAAATTCCTGAAGGAGTTTGGAGTAAATGTAAAAAATGTGAAGCCATTTTGTACAAACCAGAACTGGAACGAAATTTAGAAGTATGTCCTAAATGTGGCTATCACTTCCGGCTATCAGCACGAAAACGTCTGTCTATATTTTTAGATGAAGAACACAGAGAAGAGCTGTTTGCTGATATTGAATCAATTGATCGCTTAAAATTTAAAGACAGCAAAAAATATAAAGACAGAATCAGCCAGGCACAAAAAAATACGGGTGAAAAAGAGGCCATGTTGTGTATGCGTGGTTTAGTAGAAGAGATAGAATTAGTTGCCTTAGCCTCGTCCTTTGATTTTATGGGGGGGTCCATGGGTAGTGCTGTCGGTGAAAAATTTGTACGTGCTGGTGAATATTGTTTGACTCATTATTTGCCTTTAGTTTGTTTTGCGGTCAGTGGTGGCGCCCGGATGCAGGAGTCTCTGTTCTCTTTAATGCAAATGGCAAGAACATCCGCTGTTGTTGAAAAAATGAAACAGGCACAACTACCTTTTATTTCTATATTAACTGATCCCGTTTATGGTGGTGTTACCGCCAGCTTTGCGATGCTGGGAGATATTAATATTGCAGAGCCTGGTGCATCTGTAGGTTTTGCAGGTCCCCGGGTTATTGAACAAACAGTAAGAGAAAAATTACCAGAAGGTTTTCAAAGTAGTGAATTTTTATTAGAGCATGGTACAGTTGATATGATAACGCACCGCCATGAAATACGTACGACTGTGGCACGGGTTTTGCGCAGATTAATGCACCATCATATTAAAATGCAAAAATCTGTTATACTGAAAGATGCCGTAGTTTAAAGCTGTCTTTTATACACAAATTTTGGTTCGCCGTTTTTGAGTGAATAATAAAAGTTTTTTCTTTTAATCTACTGATGCTGAAATAACCTCATCGGGTTAGGCTTGTCTCTTAGTCACATTTTTCAGGTTCAGTCTTTTACTGGTATGTTTGTTTTTTGCTGAATATACCAGCCTTTGCCGGACACACCGTGGGCTGAG
>JAPORK010000541.1:0-3345 GCA_026710285.1 Endozoicomonadaceae bacterium
CTGATTAACAGAAAAACCGATAGATTTATTAAGTCGTTCAATGATCTCAAAGGAAAAAGAGTATTAACTAACGTCAGTGAATCTGTTTTTAAAGATTTGAAAATAAAATATCCTGATATTCTTTTTGAGAAAAACAATAAAATAAGTGATGCAATTTATTTTTTATCAACTAAACACGCCGATGCTTTAGTTGTAAATCAGGCTACAGCGAGTTATATTTTTTCTCATCTAAATGCTGATAATATTAAAATTAGTTCTAAAGCAGATAATATCAGTAAATTTATATTTATTATACAGCCTGATAAACCACAACTCAAAAAACTGCTGAATAACTTTATCTCTGATTTATCAGATATGGAGCGTCAGACTATTCTGCAAAAATGGATGATAAATAATTTTGCATCCGGAAAAAGTAGCCATGAATTTATCATGAGTATTGTACTTGTGTTTATTGTGCTTATTTTGATTGTCTATTGGAATAGACGGCTTGCGAAAGAAGTAGTGGAACGACAGCAGGCAGAAATATCATTGCAGGTTCGTACAGAAAATGATCGTATACTTAATCAAATTACCCGCAAATTTATGGATGAATCCTTTGAACAGGCAATTTCATTTGCAATTAAAATAATAACTGAGCTATTCAAAGTAAGCCATACCTGTATTTTTGAGAATATTAACAACAAAGCAACATCGTTATTTTTCTGGCCGCTTGATATTCGGCAAACAGAGTGTTTACAATTGTTATATTACTTTTATCCTGATTGTACAAAAAGTACCAACACGATTAAACAAGTATATTTAAATAGTTTGAATAAAAAAGAAAATAGTCAACTCTGTGGATTAGTAAAAAAAATTAATATTGAGATCGTATCGTTTATATTTGTACCGATGATTGTTTTAGGTGAAGTGATTGGTTATATTGCACAATTTACCAAAAATAAACAGTGGCGCTGGCAATCTGAGCAGGTGATTTTATTGCAAAGAGTTGCAGAGCTTATTGCAATTATGCGTTCACGCAGAAAAACTGAAGAAGCATTGCACCGTAGTGAGGAAAAATACCAGCTTGCAATGGAGGTGGTTTCTGATGGTTTGTGGGACTGGAGTATTCCTGAAGAGACTATTCACTTTAGTCCGCGTTATTTAAATATGCTGGGTTATATTACCGGAGAGGTTGAGGAAACCTTTTCTTCATGGGTTATGCTGTTACATCCTGATGATAAACAGGCAGCTGTGAATCATATGCAACTTATATTAAATCAAAACGATCAGGTAATAGAATATGAATGCCGTATGAAGTGTAAAAATAACAATTATCTCTATGTACGTACCAAAGGAAAAGTCATTGCAAGAGATTATAAAAATAATCCTGTGCGTGCAATTGGCATACTGGTGGATGTTACAGAACAAAAACAAAGGGAGAGAGAGCTTGCCATGGTCCGCTTTTCTTTAGACAGTGCTGCTGATTGTATTTACTGGTTAAGACAAGATGGCAGTTACAAGTATGTTAATGAAGCAGCGGGCAAAGTACTGGATTATTCTCAGGAAGAACTTCTCAGGATTAATATCTTTGCAGTTAGCCCAAATTTGGATAAAAAAACATGGGCAGATTTATGGTGTCAGGTAAAGAAAAAACGCTATCTTACTTACGATTCTACGAAACAAACAAAGCATGGTCGATCTTTTCCTGTCGAGATCACTATAAATTATATGGAGTATGAAGGAGAAGGTTTTGTTTTTATGTCAGAAAGGGATATTACAGAAAGAAAACAGGCTGAACAAGCATTATACAAAGCGAAAGAAGCAGCAGATAAAGCTAATGAAGCAAAAAGTCAGTTTATAGCTAATATGAGTCATGAAATACGTACACCAATGAATGCTATTATCGGTTTGAATCGTTTAATTTCACAAACATCTTTGGATAATAAGCAACGATATTATGTGAATAAAATTAATTCTGTCACCAGTGGGTTGCTTGAAATTATTAGCAATATCCTGGACTTTTCTAAAATTGAAGTTAATAAAATTCATCTTGAACATATTCCGTTTAGTCTTAATTTGTTGGTAAAAAAATTACATGATCTGTTTGATATACAAGCAAAAGACAAAGCCATTCGATTTATTTGTGAGCCGATCAGGGATGAATATAATATTGTTTGGGGAGATCCGTTACGACTTAGCCAGATATTAATAAACCTTGTGACCAATGGTATAAAGTTCACAGAAAAGGGATATGTCATATTAAATATGCTTGTCGTTAAACGAACAGTAACAGATATAACGATAACTTTTTTGGTTGAAGATACGGGTATTGGAATGACCAAACAACAATTAAAAGGGTTATTTAATGTTTTTTATCAGGCTGACAGTTCTACAACAAGAAAATTTGGTGGAACCGGGCTTGGACTGGCTATTAGTATAAAATTAGTCAATTTAATGAGAGGAGATATTAAGGTTCATTCAATAAAGAATTATGGAAGCTCATTTTATTTTACTTTAACATTTAAGCGAGGTAGTGAAAAGGATTTGATTGAAAAAGACAAAAGATTTCCGTTGTCGTGTTCCACTTCTATGCTGCTCCCGGTAATACAAGACAAAAACTGGTCAGCCGAAAATCCTTCCGATGCCGCTTTTTCAAACCTAAGCATATTGGTTGTTGAGGATAATCTTATTAATCAGGAAGTAGTAGCGGGTTTACTGGAATCAATGGGAATACATGTTACCATTACAGGCAATGGTTATGATGCCATTGAGTATGTTAGAAAATATTCGTTTGATCTGATCCTGATGGATATACAAATGCCCGGTATGGATGGATATGAAACAGCAGAGAAAATTCATAATCTTCCAGGTAAAAGTAAATTGCCTGTCATTGCAGTAACTGCTCATACTGCCCCGGCTGATTGTAAAAAATGTATTAAAAAAGGAATGGTTGATCATATCAGCAAACCACTGATGATCAGTAAACTTGAAACAATATTAAAAAAATATGCAATACTTAAAGAAGATACAGAAAAAGAAACCGATTTAAATACAATTTCTGTTAATAACATAAAAAAACAGCTGGCATATAAATTAAGAGGCTTTGATATAGATGGTGCATTACATCGATTATCAAATAATGTTCCTCTGTATATTTCACTTTTAACTAAATTTTATGAACAGTATCATAATTATTCAAATACAGCACAAAATCTTTTAGAACAGGAGAAGTGTAATCTGGAAAAAGAGTGTCATGCGATTAAAGGTATTGTTGGTAATCTTGGTGCAACGATATTATATCAGCAAGCCGATAAAATGGAAATATTAATAAAAAAAGAAACTATACCATTAAACCACATCTAGTAC
>JAPORK010000541.1:3355-4798 GCA_026710285.1 Endozoicomonadaceae bacterium
AATCTTGGGGCGACGATATTATTTCAGCAATCGGTGAATCTGGTAAGATTAGTAGTGGATTTTGTTAAGACGGAAGTGATTAACAGCGCATTGATTGTATTTATAAATATATTAAAAAATACGTTGAAAGACGTTGGTGCAGTGATTGATTTATATCATAAAAATAATACCGATGATGAGTCAATAAAAAAAATACAAATGATTTCAGCGAAACAATTGATAAATATTTTATTGGATGAAGTGAATGCAGGAAACTTTAATGCTATGCAGTATGTTGAGGTGCTGAAAACAAAAGTGACTGAAAAAGATAAAACAGATATCATCAATAAGCTACAAAAACATATTGAAAACTATGATTTCTATACAGCAGAAAAATTATTACAACAACTGAAAGCCTCTCCTGAGTTCATATAGCTATAAAATATCTGTACTGTAAACAGATGCGTGAAAAGATCCGAAGAAATTAATGCTGTGAGCATGCTGTCTTTTTAATTACATCACAGTTTATGCATTCAGATTAAATGCTAAGTAGTAATATAATCAACATAAAAAAAACACAAAAATATTTACAATTGAACGTTATAATAAAGATAGAGTTTAAATGTGTTCCTGTTGGCTGTTAAAAAGTTAAAAAATTACGCCATCATTCCCGCAAAAGCAGGAGTTCATTGATATTTACAGTGTATTTTCTATAAGCATATGCAGTTCCTGCTGTAATAATACAGTCTTTCAATGTTATCTGTTTGTTAAATAAGTTTTTTTATTAAATCAAAAGCTCCAAACAGAAGGTTCAAAAGGAAATTGTTTTATTAATTAAGATAGTAGTAATCATTATGTTTATAAATAAAAAATGTTTAATCTTATTAATTACTTGTTTTACTATAAATATTATTAATTTCTTACAAACTGCTTCGTTTGCAAAAAAGCAATCCCGATATAATTATGTTTTTTTTACTGGTGAAACCTGGGATGTCTCTTTTAATATAACAACTGCTTGTGTTACACCGCATCAACCGTATCTTAATCAGGTAACATCTGTAGAACGTATTAATAAATTCGGACTTTTATTTCAAGTAGGAAGACATAAAAGTAACAAAACAGTTAAGTGTTTAATAAAGAAAATGCCCCTTTATGGTCAGGGGATTGGTAAACATTTCACTTTCGATAAAAAACCTGGTGCGCTTAATTTTGCATTTCAGGGAACTTTGAAAATAAACTATGAACATTTTGATGGTATTATTCTGGCACAGGGACACACAGTTTCAGGTAATAACTGGTGGTTTGGGGGGGCACCATGCTCTCATGACACTAAAAAACCGGTTGATGAAGTGAATTGTAAATCCAGAGAAGGAAATACATGGTGCTTTGTACGTGGACATACCCATACGAATCCTCTTCAGGCTACAGGTAATGATAAAATTGAACTCATAACAAATCCATGCC
>JAPORK010000301.1 GCA_026710285.1 Endozoicomonadaceae bacterium
GCTCAGCCCACGGTCCGACAGGCTCAGCCCACGGTACATTCGGTAAAGATTGGTATATTCAACAGAAAATAAACCTGTGAATCAAAATCAGCGCTTAAAAAATAGTACTAAGAGATAGTGTTCAGCCAGAAGCGCTGTACAACTATGACGTTGTGAAATTGTGAACTCTACTCTTCATGGTTTCGGCTTCGCTCAGTCCACGGGTGTAAGCCTGAAAGGCTGGTATATTTGACAGAAGAAAAACCTTCCAAAGTAAAAGCCAGAACCTGAAAAATGTTACTAAGAGGGCTGAAGGACTAGGTTTTGCGGCGCAACTGATAAATTTTTACAGCAGTTGTTTGGCAGGGTTTTTCTGTGGTTTTATTGCTGAATGCATGTATTGTGATACACTTAGACTGTTTTAGCTGATATTAAAGCTTAGAAAGTAGTTTTATATACTATAACCTATTTTTCTGCTTAAAAAGTCAAACTTGCAACAGATGAAAATTTTAAAATCACGGGGAGAGCATTTATAAATGACTAATATTACCACAGTTACAGATGCGAATTTTAATGATGAAGTTTTAAAATCAGAAATCCTGGTTTTAGTTGATTATTGGGCAGAATGGTGCGGTCCCTGCAAAATGATCTCGCCTGTTTTAGACGCTGTTGCAGATGCCTATAAAGATCAACTGAAGGTGTGCAAATTAAATATAGATGAGAATACTGTCACGCCTGCAAAATATAATGTTCGGGGTATACCTACTATCATGCTGTTTAAAAATGGTAACCTTGAGGCAACCACAGTAGGTATGATGTCTAAGTCACAATTAACCGCATTTATTGAAGATGCATTATAATTAAAACCAGAATAATTTCACCGGTGATGTCCCGGTAACGGTCTGAATATGGTTGGTGTTTTGTTTGTGCAACTGATTTAGCGGATGGAGTCCTGATAATAATTTGGCTCTTTTTGTTGGGCTTTCTGTTTTTGCACAATAGGTCTGAATCCGGTTTTAACAAACATCACACTTAACAGGCTTCAGAATTATACAGTTATTGAGATATATTCAGATGAAATACTGTTACTCTGTGATTAACTGTAACATGGATACTTGTTATTCTGCTAACATGCTTGCATAATGCACTGTGCCATTTTTTAACAAGCAACCGCCGATTAAGCTGGAGCAATAGCAATGACTTTTGTTGTCACTGAACAATGTATAAAGTGTAAATACACAGACTGTGTAGAAGTTTGTCCTGTTGACTGTTTTTATGAAGGACCTAATTTTTTAGTAATTGATCCTGATGCTTGTATTGACTGTGCACTGTGTGAACCTGAGTGTCCCGTACAGGCTATTTGTCCTGAAGATGAAGTACCAGAATCGCAACAGGAATTTATTGCGTTAAATGCTAAATTATCTAAAAAATGGTCTAATATTACAGCAGTTATTGATCCTCCACCTGATGCGGAGGAGTGGAAAGGCGTTGAAAATAAAAGACCGTTACTGGAAGAAAAATAATTTTGACGTTTAGCTTATCTCTTTGCAGCCATGCAAACAAAAAGCTAGTTTTAGCTTTGCACTAAAATGTTCAATTGACATCTTCGCTTTCCTTTAGGTCTGCCTCTTCGTCACATTTTTTAAGTTTCAATTTTTATTCAAAGGTTTATTTTCTACTGAATATACCCCTCTTTACTAAATACGCTGTGGGCTGAGCCTGTCGAAGCCCGGCTGCTTTTAGTCTCTGGGGCTTCGACAGGCTCAGCCCACGGTCCGACAGGCTCAGCTCACGGTCCGACAGGCTCAGCCCACGGTCCGACAGGCTCAGCCCACGGTCCGACAGACTCAGCCCACGGTTTTATACCAAAAAGTTGGTATACTCGATAACAGGTAACTTGCCAGGATAAAAATAACTGCTTAAAAAATGCGACTAAGAGGCAGCTCTAAAGGAAGGGGTTGTTGCGCAAAATTTAATGAAAAAAATAGTACAAACATATTGATTTTGTGTCGTTTTAATTAATAAGTAGCAGATATTTGAGTTAGTGGATCTGGATTTCACTGCTAAACTTCTTTGACAAAAAATTCTCACAGTGTGATGATTTCAATCAAATTAAGGAGCAGTAAAATAATGAATGACAGAAAAGCTTCTGAACATGTTGTAAAAAACAACAACAAAGGTAACAACACGTTTATCAATCTTTTATTATCAGCAAAGCAACTGGTTTACTTTTTTTTATCTGTTACAGTTTTTACTTTTGCTGCTGTAATAACAGTAAATGCAGCATCTGACAGAGATCAAACAGAGACTGACAGTGTAACTTTTTTAAGTCTCTTACAGCAATGCAGAGATCTTCCTGTTGAATACTTATCTGCTGTTTATGTAGCAGATGCTAAGTTAAACAATGAGTTATCTAAACACAGAGTACATCCTTTTTTTTCAGTGCTAAAGGCTACAAAAAAGTTATCTTTAAGCAGGAAGCCTTTTCATGTTCATTCTGCATTTGATCACTTAAATGATTTAATTCCCTATAGTGAAGGAGTTGAATATATCAATCAAAAAAAAATGACTCAGTTAATAAAAATACCGTTATTTCATTGGTTATTAAAGGAGTATGGCTCTTTTGGTTATCTGAACGAATCAGGCGCTACTGCTTTTTTAACAATGACGATTGGTGGTGCGCTTTACGATCTTAAGTGTCGCGCAAAAAAAGACCCTGTTGTAAAACTTGTATTAGAATTTTTAGATCGTCCTGTAAAGAGTATGCCTGCTGAACCGGTACCAACTCATCATCAATCGGTATTTACCCGATATAGTCAGTATTTGTCACAACTCTTTTCCTCCATGCAAACAGCGCCATCCTTTTCATTCAGGCTTGCACTGCTGACAGATTCACCTCACACAGAAGAGCAGGTCAGGCAGGAGAAGCTTATCAAACTCAGAATAGAGGGGTATGGTTACAAAAAAGATTATCTGTTTACCAGTTATGAGTCAGATGAAAACGGAACAGAAAAAGCGGTAGTATCGGATGATATTATATTGCCTGAACAAAAATCACAAAAATTAATTGATGCTGATTATCCACTTTTTAACAGCTCTTACAGAAAGTCTTCTGTTACAAGTGGATTGGGAGCTGCTGCATTATTTAGTATGGGATTATATTTGTTACCTTCAGCCAGTGCTTATAGAACATTTACGACACCTGGCATGCAATGTAGTATAGATGGCAGGTGTGGTTTACAAGATTATCAGTTCCTGAATAATGATAATTTTTATTCAGTTCTATCAAAAAATTCTACTGGTTGTTTTTCATTGTCAGAAAACATCACTTTAAACACACAGTATAATTTGCCTTTTTTTAAAAGTTGCAGCTCACCCTTTTCCGGAGTATTAAAAACCAATGATCATACGATTAATTCCGGAAACAATACCTCTGCTGTTTTTGGTTGCATGAATCAGGCAGTATTTACAGGTAATGTTAATTTGTGTGTGGGTGACTCTGTACAGACTGGACCCGTTATTGCAGAACAAGTCTTACACAATAATACTCTGACTATTCAGCAGGCAAATATTTGTGAGGTGCAAAATCCGGCGTTGGGTGATATCACTGGTGATCAAAACCGGGTTATTTTTACTGGTGTACCAGGGCAGACAAATACTAAAAATGGTACAGGGGTTATTGCAACTCATGTATCAGGTAATCACAATATTATCACAATACAAAAGAGTAAGTTGCATAATGCACCGGTTACATTTGCTGCAGGAGGACACAATAATACTTACTATCAAAAAGATATGGATATAACGAAGGTCACAGATAGCAGTATTTTGGATAGTAAATTTTTACTGGCTGATTCTTTCCCGGGAAGCAAAACAACTATTATCCAGGAAAATGTCAATGCAAATTTTATTACACCGGGTGTTCATGCTCAAGGTCAAAATCTGTCAGCAGTTCACGGTGAAGATGTAAATGCATTGGCTGTTAATTCTTTTATTCGGGTAAACCCGGCTCCTGAAACAGTCCGAATAACCAATGGTAGTGATAATTCTGTGCACAGGTCTGTAATAAAAGATAGTGGACGTCTTGAGGTGTACAGAGATAATAAATGGCAATCTGTTTGTGAAGGTACACTGACTACAAAAACAGCTCACGCTGCCTGTAAATCATTGGGATTTACAGAAGCGAATGAAACAAAAAGCTTTGCGCTTAGAAATGTATTAACTATAAATAAACTTGAATCTGATCCCGTTCACATTAACAGAACATGTACCGGTTATGAGCAACATCTGCAGCAGTGTAATGTAACAAGCACTCATACTCATGCCTGCCCGGAAAACAGAGAAGCACTGCTTTCATGTTCTGATAAGCCTGCAATTCACAACCCTAATTTACTTATCAGGCTGACAGATCATACCTCAAATGATCCTTACCGTTTTGATACAACAAATACCGGTACAGGGCGGCTGGAGTATAGTGAGCGTGATACTCATTATACTTTTTGTTCTCATGGTTTCACTGCAGCAAATGCAAAAGTTGCATGTTCTGAGATGGGGTTTTACGGTGGGCAATCTGTTTTTCCACCATCAGTACCTTTAAATAAAGCAATAAATCCGTTTGCAGTTCAGCGGGAGTGTCTTGGTGATGAATCAAAACTTATTTTTTGTCCTCTGACCTCCGTCAACGCTATCGCTCACAACTGTACTCATCAGGATGATGTCATTCTCAAATGTAATCCACAGCCCCTGCATCCTGATCCTATCACTTTTCGTTTAACGGACAGATACAGTATTGATGAATCACGTGCAAATGTTTCAACAACAGGAATTGGGAGGCTGGAGATGTTAGTTAATAATAACAATATCTCTGAGTATATCTCATTTTGTTCTGATAATATTGCGCATCAGGATGTACAGCTTGTCTGTAAACAGTTTGGGTTTGATGGAGGAGGAAAATTTTATTTAACAGCTGAACCATTGCCTCCGGTTGTCGGTCTTGACAGTGAAAATGGCAGAGGAAGACGTCTGTTGTGTCTTGATACGCTTGCCAGTTGTACCTCAGTACAGGGATTTTTTAATGCATGTTCAGAACCTGTTACAAATGTGATTTTATGGTGTACTCATTCTGACTTTTCACGTAATAATGTACAACAAATACCTGAAGATTGTTCCCAGACACCTACTATGACCACTCTGTTTTCAGGTCAATACAATATAACCAGTAATTGTAATCTTCAACATTGTCCGTTGAAGCACTGGAATGTTCATAGTACAAAAATATCTGATAATCTTTATCAGTTGTGTGACAGTGAGCAGCGATTAAATACAATAAACCCCGACGACTGGTTAAAAATATGGGGTTATCGTTGTGCAACAAAAAATAATTGTAATAGTTGCCACATACCTGGTGAAAAAACCCTTGGTCTTGTTGCCGATGACAATCGATCCGGGCAGAGATTGCTAATTTCTTCTCAAGCTTATCCAGACGATACTGAACTTTCAGACGGGCAGAGATTTATTATAGTTAACCGATTATCTTCTGAAGATTCTCCACAAATATTGCGTCCAGTAAATCAAATGCTCGCAGCTGATGCATGCCCGGTTAATCACATTGTGACTGAACAACAACTGCTAGGTCTTTACTCCACAAATAATAGTACAGGAGGTCAATTATTCTGGTCATCACTGCAACATAATAGCAGAGGATATTATGTAAAAACGCTCCCGGGGAATGGAAAATTTTTGTTGCTTACAAATGGTGCTATTTTTGTACAGGATGCAAACAGTTCACTGATAAGACAGTATCCGTTGAGTAAAATAACCGATGATAATAACAGAGTAACATTTAATATTGATAATGCAGTTCATGAAAATATTACATTACCCAAACAGGTAAATAATGTATTTACAGTAGTATCAAAACAGGGACAACTGCATTTAGCAACAACATTAACGCACGATAAAGTTTATTTAGCAGCAACAAATGGTGATGCAGTAAAGCAAATTTATGTAATGAGCTATGACATTGATACAGAGCTATGGAGTCAAAGAGCAAAATCTGTTAATGGAATTACTTCAGACAACATTCATCATTATAATATGGTCGTTGATAATGATGATCAGATACGATTTTTTCACCGTGAGGAAATATCGATTCCTGAGATTGGAGGTTGTGTATCCATTCCAATGGAAATCTTAATGGCAGTACAACCACAACCACAACCACAGCCACAGCCACAACCACAAGGCAGCGAAGAACAATCAAATAAAAATATATTTGCTGTGCTGGCAGCTATTCCTTGTGTATTTGCAGCAAGTACAGCTTCCGGATATATTCTTCATCATGTAATTCTCAATAAAAGACTAAAGAAGAAAAAACCAGGAGAGTTGGAAGATCCGAAGTATGTCAAATATAGCTGGGGATCTCTTAAGAGTAAAGGTTCGTATTACTCAAATTATAGTTTCTCAAGTAGAAATACTGGTGATAGTAATACTTATTATAATTATAGAATGAAGATGTCTGATTCTTTTCAGAGACAACAAGAAGGTATTGAAGACTATGAATGTATGAATACTGCAGATCAAAATGCTATGCATCACGGGGGATCTGTTCACAGTGAATCTAATCAGCGCTCAGCTGGTAGTTTTTCAGGCAGTACCGGTTATATGGAGTTCAAAAATAATCATGTGAGATATCCGGCGAGAGGAAGATTTCGATATCTTGGTAACCAGTTCTCTGAATCTAATACAATGTATGAGGGAAGTAGTAACAACGGTGCTACATGTAAAAATACAGAAAAGCAACCAGAGTCTTCTGATAAAGAGATATATTACTCTGCACCACCTGCAGAGGATGATATATATTCTGTACCACCCGAAGAGGATGATATATATTCTGTACCACCCGAAGAGGGTGATATATATTCTGTACCACCCGAAGAGGGTGATATATATTTTGTACCACCACAACCACAATCTTTGGATACACATGGTACAGTTGCCAGGCAAGGTAATCAACAAACAACAGGGTTTTCGCCGGCTACAGGTATGAACAATACTAAAAATGCACAGCCATCGAATGAAAATGAAAACACAAACGGTGGTGGGAATGTAGAAGTTGAGTTTTATGATGACATGTATGAATATGAAACTGATTCCAGTTTTGATAATAGTGATGAAAGCGCTTATAATGATAATGGTCAGGGTAGTATTATATTAATTGAAGAAACTGATATTTAGGCTGGATTTAACCTCAATTCGGAGTTTTTTATTATTCAGTCAAAAACTCCGAACCAGAATTTGTGTATGAAAGGCAAGGTCATTCCCGCAAAGGCGGGAAACCATTTAGTAGTATAACGAAAACACATAACAGACAACATTGTGAGCAAAATCAAACGCTGTCTGTTTTTATTTTTGCAAAAGCAGATAATGCACTTTCTCTTGAAGTCTTTAAATCAACCATTGGAGAAGGGTAGTTATCATCCAAAATGACACCGGAGGATTTTAAAACATCTTCCGGTGCAGTCCAGGGGCAGTGTAAATACTTATCAGGTAAAGCTGCCAGTTCAGGTATGTATCGTCGTACATAATTTCCCTGGGTATCGAATTTTTGTCCCTGCGTTACCGGATTAAAAATTCTGAAATAGGGAGCAGCATCTGCTCCACTACCTGCTACCCATTGCCAGCTGGCGCTGTTATTAGCCAGATCAGCATCTACAAGTGTGTCCCAGAACCATTTTTCACCATGATGCCAGTGTTGTAAAAGATTTTTTACCAGGAAAGAGGCGGTAATCATACGCACTCTGTTGTGCATATATCCAGTTTGCCAAAGCTCACGCATTCCGGCATCCACAACAGGATAACCCGTTTGCCCTTTTTGCCAACGGATAATAGCACGCTTATTATCACGCCATGGAAAATGATTAAATTTAGGCTGCATGTTTTTCTTTGGTAAATCGGGAAAGTGATAAAGCAGATAATAGGAAAATTCCCGCCACCCGAGTTCTCTTAAAAAATGTGCTCCCTGTGTTTCTAGGCGCTGCACAAACATACTCTTTTGAACGGTATGCCAAATTTGAAAAGGTGACAATTCACCAAAGTGAAGATAAGGTGATAACCGTGATGTACTCTCTTTTGCAGGGTAATCTCGTCCTTTTTTATAATCAGGCAGTCCTTGCTGTAAAAATGAATTAAGATATTTTTGTGCTTCCTGCTCTCCCGGAGTCCATATTTTTTTTATCGACTGATACCACTTTATATCAGGCAACAGATTAAGTGCTTTGAGTGAAACAATAGTATGTTTACACCACTTCAGCTGTGTAGGTGCTGGTTTTGGCAGAGGTGGTGGCAAATGTTCAGACAATCCTTTTTGATAAAAAGGTGTAAATACTTTATAGGGTGTATCATCTTTTTTTGAGATGAGGTGAGGTTCACAGAGCAAAGAGCCATTAAAACTCTTTACCCGGATCCCATGATCAGTTAGCGTCGATTTAATTTTGGTGTCCCGCTTGATGCACCAGGGTTCATAACAACGGTTCCAATAAACCGCAGAAACTTTTTTTTGCCTGAGTATATCCTCTAAAATAGACAACGCATCTCCTTTTGCCAGACATAAATGACCATCAATACGACGATTCAGGTCTGATAAACTATTATGAAGCCACCAGCGACTGGCAGCTCCCATCTTCCATTGCCCACTATTTTCATCATCAAGAATGTACAGGGGAAGTATTTTCTGTCTATCTTTGGCAGCAGCAATAAGTGCCGGATTATCAGTCAGGCGTAAATCTTGTCGAAACCATACGATTACAACAGGTTGATCAGAAGCCATTTTTTTTCCTTACAATTATTCTGTATTTCGTTTTCAGTAATTACCCCTGATACTAGAATAGTATAAAAGGTTTGACAGCCTCCTCTCTGCTGTCTCTTAGTCACATTTTTTAGATGTTTATTTTTATCCTGATAGGTTGCTTGCTACTGAGTATACCAACCTTTTGGTATAAAAACATGGGCTGAGCCTGTCGAAGCCCAGAGGTCTGAAAGTAGCCGGGCTTCGACAGGCTCAGCCCACGGTGTGTTCAGTAAAAATTGGTATATTCAGCAGAAGATAAACCTGTCAGGATAAAAGTCGGAAATTAAAAAATAGGATTAATTCATGACTTCAACGCTTTCTGCCATACTCCACCGTTGTCATTCCCGCGCAGGCGGGAATCCATTGTTATTTACAATGTATTTTCTATAAGATTATATACCGCAGACACTTGATATCACAGTTATCCACAGGTGTTTTATCTGTTATCCACGACTTTTATGAGTTACCTGCACTGCTGTTTTTCACAACATCATCGATCGCTTTCATTTGTATCAAGAATGCTTCCAGCCTGCTTAAAGGCAGAGCACTTGGACCATCACACAACGCATCAGCAGGATTAGGGTGTGCTTCCAGAAAGAGACCTGCCAGGCCTGTTGCTATACCTGCCCTTCCGAGTTCATCGGTTTGATCACCTCTTCCTCCAGAAGCTGCGCCTTCAGGGTTGCGACATTGTAGTGCATGCGTTACATCAAAAATGATCGGCGCATTTTTTGAAACTTTCTTCATGGTATTAAAACCCAGCATATCCACAACCAGATTATCATAACCGAAGCAGGTACCGCGTTCACACAGGATAATTTTTTCATTACCATAAGCTGCAAATTTTTCAACGATATTACCCATTTGTCCAGGACTTAGAAACTGAGGTTTTTTCACATTGATAACAGCAGCGGTTTTTGCCATGGCACTGATAAGATCAGTCTGTCGTGCAAGAAAGGCTGGCAGCTGAATAATATCAACAACATCGGCTACCGGTTTGCATTGTTCCGGCGTGTGTACATCGGTAATCAACGGAACATCAAAAGCCTGCTTTATTTTTTCAAAAAGGCGTAAACCTGCTTCCATTCCGGGTCCCCGGTAAGAATGTATAGAAGAACGGTTTGCCTTATCAAAAGAAGCTTTGAAGATCCATGGGATTCCCAGTTTAGAAGTGACTTCTGCATAGTGTTCAGCCACTGTCATCGCCAGTGACTCACTTTCAAGTACATTCATACCGCCAAACAGCACGAAAGGTAAATGATTGGCTACCGTAATGTTGTTAACAGTGATAACGCTGCAGGTCATTGTCAGTGTGCTCCCTGTTGTGTTGATTTTGCCTGATTATAAACATGTGCTGCTTCAACAAAAGAAGAAAATAACGCATGTCCATAGCGTGGTGTAGAATTAAATTCAGGGTGAGACTGACAACCGATAAACCAGGGATGATCAGGCATTTCTACAATTTCAACAAGGTTTTTGTCTGCGGAAATACCCGATATCCTTAAGCCTGCCTGTTGTAGCTGATCCACAAAGCGTTCATTGACTTCATAACGGTGACGATGACGCTCTTTTATCTGTTCTTGTTGATAGATGCTGCGCACCAGCGAGTTTTCCTTCAAGTGGCATAGCTGACTGCCTAACCGCATTGTGCCGCCTTTGTCTGCTTCATCGGTACGCAGTTCAATACTACCATCGGTATTTTTCCATTCAGTAATTAATGCAATAACAGGATAAGCGGTATTGTTATCAAACTCAGTGCTGTTAGCCCCTTCAAGTCCAGCGACATGGCGGGCAAAATCAATGACGGCAGTCTGCATACCAAGGCAAATGCCAAGATAAGGTATCTTATTTTCACGTGCAAATCTTGCCGTTGCTATTTTTCCTTCAACGCCTCTTTCACCAAAACCACCGGGTACCAGGATGGCGTCAACATCTGCATCTGCAAGTATATCTGTGCCGTATTTTTCAATCTGTTCAGAATCGATATAAGTGATATTAATCTTCGTTTTGGTACGAATACCTGCATGTTTAACCGCTTCAATTAATGATTTATAAGCATCGAGAAGTTCCATGTATTTACCTACCATTGCAATAGATATGCTACGTCCAGGATTGCATTCACGGCTAATCACATCATTCCATTCAGTAAGGTCTGCTGCATGGCAGTTAAGCTTAAACTGATTGGTGATAAACTGATCCAGATGCTGTTTGCATAAAATCTCTGGAATTCGATAGACAGAATCTACATCGGGCAGAGAAATAACCGCCTGTTCAGCCACATCAGTAAATAAAGAAATTTTATATTTTGCATCATCGTCAATGCCTGCTTCTGACCGGCATACCAAAATATCTGGCTGAAGACCAATGGAGCGCAACTCTTTTACTGAGTGTTGCGTGGGTTTGGTTTTCATCTCTCCGGCAGTACGAATATGCGGTACCAGTGTCAGGTGCATTAGCATGGCACGTTCCGGACCAAGTTCTGCCTTAAGCTGGCGGATGGCTTCCAGGAAAGGTTGTGATTCAATATCACCTACGGTTCCGCCTACCTCAACGAGTGCAATGTCTGCCTCGTTAGCGCCTGCAATGATGCGGCGCTTAATTTCATCCGTTACATGAGGAATAATCTGAATAGTCGCTCCGAGATAGTCGCCACGACGCTCTTTGCGTAAAACTTCTTCATAAACACGACCGGTGGTAAAATTATTGCTCTGACACATTTTAGTGTTGACAAAGCGCTCATAATGACCAAGATCCAGATCGGTTTCGGCACCATCTTCTGTTACATAAACTTCTCCATGTTGAAAAGGACTCATTGTGCCTGGATCAACATTAATATAAGGGTCCAGTTTTAGTAATGTTACTTTTAATCCGCGGGTCTCAAGTAAAGCACCCAGGCAGGCAGATGCCAGCCCTTTTCCCAGAGAAGAAACAACACCGCCTGTTACGAATATGCAACGCTTCATGAAAAAACAACCATGTTTAATTAAATTTTTTAGTAGGTTTTGTACCAGTAAGGATAGTTATTTTGACCAGATAATAAATCAATAAAAAGCTATATAAATTTTAACCGTTCAGTGGTGCTGCGATTTTAATTATCGCATAAAATTATCAGTTTTTATTGTTCCGGCTCCAAAATGTACAAAATTGTTAACTGCTGATTCTATCACTTATCTTCACCATCAACTACAAAAGATTAAACTTTATAATTGAACATCTGCGATTTTTGTTTTTAAGTTGTTGAATTAAAGGTGTTTTATTTTTTTGTGCCGGCGCATGAAAACACTTGCATACGTATTACCAGTTTTTTCCCCGGACCCCGGGTCGTCCTGATGATACCGACCCGGGCAATTAATTAATAATTGTTTATTTAAGCGCCGTATTGTAGACTAACAGATCTTTACTGATGATGTGCAATATTACGTAAGCTTTTATATTATGCAACAAACTTTTTCACAAAACGAAAAGGTTACACTCAATAAATTACAGAAAAAACTTCGCCGTGAAACAACAAAGGCGATTGTAAACTTCAATATGATTGAAGAGGGTGACCATGTTATGTGCTGTCTTTCCGGTGGTAAAGACAGTTATACTATGCTGGATATTTTACTGAATATACAAAAATATGCGCCGGTTAATTTTAAGGTCACCGCAGTCAATCTGGATCAGAAACAGCCAGGCTTTCCGGAACACGTTTTACCAGATTACCTTTCCCGTCAACAGGTTGATTATCTTATTGTACAAAAAGATACCTATAGTATTGTAAAAGAGAAAATACCTGAAGGAAAAACAACCTGTTCACTGTGTTCACGTTTAAGGCGGGGGCTTTTATATCGGACAGCTACAAAAATTAATGCAACAAAAATTGCTTTAGGTCATCATCGTGAAGATATTTTAGAAACACTTTTTCTCAATATGTTTCATGGCGGTAAACTTAAGGCAATGCCTCCTAAACTCATCAGTGATGATGGTAAACATATTGTGATAAGACCACTTGCCTATTGCAGAGAAAAAGATATTGCAAGCTATGCAGCACTGAAAAATTTTCCCATTATTCCCTGTAATTTATGTGGTAGTCAGCCTAAGCTACAACGGCAAGCGATAAAAAAAATGTTAGTCGAATGGGATAAACGCTTTCCCGGGCGTGTTGATACCATGTTTCGTGCTGTGCAAAATGTTGTTCCGTCACATTTGGCTGATACTTCTCTTTATGAGTTTAAAGCACTGCAAAAAACCGATACTCCATTCCCAGACGGTGATCAGGCGTTTGATGAGCAGGAATTTACTGCAGAATTTAATACGGCTGAAAGTTATTCCGGGGATATCATCCAGACAACCACAGTCTAGAGTCTGTTGATGTTAATTCGCAATATTTTTTATACGCTCTGGCTGTATAAAAAAATTGCCATAATATCATTATGTTAATTGATTCAGTGGTTTTTTTGTATATAATATAGCGAATATTAAATTAAAAACAATGAGAGAAGTAAGTTAAGTGCCGGATTGTTAAATAGTAATTCGTACAGAATGTGTGGCAATACACGGTATTTTAATCAGCTGCAATCTTTTGCAAACAAAGAGATTAAATGTTACCGGATAAAACAACAAAATTTATAAACAAAAATAATGGCTCAGGATGATCGACAATCTTGAAAAGGGCTCAGTTTTCTGCAAGCCAGAATGGTCGAAAAATAATCTGTTCATCAGCCAGCCTCAGCATCGGAGATTTTTTTTGAACTCATTACTGTCTTTCAGTTCCTGTCACGGTACTGTAAAGGAATATTTATCACGTCTGGAGCAGCTGATAATTGCTTATATTTTGCCTGTGGGACTGGTTATCCAGATTACAGGTGTAATATGGCTGGGCAGAGGAAGTGGCTGGGCAACACAAACTTATCTCTGGCTTATACTCCCCTCTTTCGTTGTGTTTTTAATCAATATTAAAAAAATAACAACATGGCGACCGACCTGGGCAGAAATATTTTTGCTGATGTTTTTAGTGTGGGCTTTTCTTTCCAAAGGATGGGGCAACACAACACTCACATGGGCGGATGTAGCAAAACGCTGCATTTTTATCAGTTTATATATTTATGCGATTA
The DNA here is from genome assembly GCA_026710285.1 of Endozoicomonadaceae bacterium. Lineage (GTDB taxonomy): Bacteria > Pseudomonadota > Gammaproteobacteria > Pseudomonadales > Endozoicomonadaceae > JAPORK01. The sequence continues at coordinate 13,924 of JAPORK010000301.1, forward strand.
TACGTCTGGGCGAAACACCCGAAAAACTGCAAAAATGCTTGCTGTTCTGTTGTTTTGTAGCTGCCTGTGCTGCATTGCTCTCTTTAATTTATCATTATGGTGTTGAGGGGCATGGCATGCTCTATCGTCAATATCGTATTTACAACATGGGAATAAAAAAATTTGCTGATTTTCGGATTCCTCCCTGGGCAGCAATTTATTATGCAATACTTTTTTCCTTGCTGTTTGCCTGGCAAAATACTGTTGACTCAACTGGCAAATATAAAAAACAACTAACCTTAGCAGGACTCTTTACTTTAGGGTTCTACCTATTGATGACCTGGTCAAGAGGAGCATTAGCAGGTGCTGCCGCAGGCACTCTGTTCTCCTCTTTTATATTAAGTAATAACAATAAAAAACGTTCTGCAATATTTCTTTTAACAATCTTTTTACTAAGTGTTAGTGTGATTTTTTTAGATTTCTTATATCGCAATAATCTCACTCATGCCGTGATGGGGAGCGAAAAAATATTTGATCTAACCTTTGATGGACGAACAAATATCTGGAAAGAAACCCTGGAACTCATTATACAGCGACCATGGATGGGTCATGGCTTTCATGAAAAAATTTGGGTCTTTAATAACTGGAGTCAAAGTATGTTATATCCATAATTATTTCATGCAGCTGGTTTATTTTTATGGAGTTGTTGGTTTGTTTTTCTTTGCTGGTATGTTAGCGGCACTGAGTATATTAATATTCAGGTATCAACACCATGCAGTTATAAAAACAGGAGCAGCTGTTTTAGTCACTTCATTAGTTTGCATGTTAAATGATATACCAAAAATTATCACTCGCCCCAATGAATCATGGCTATACATATGGCTGCCAGTTGGGATGATTCTGAGTGTTTATTACCAACAAAAGGGTTTAATTCATCGCAAGGAAGAACACGGGTTATGAGCCAGTTATAATCTTTTTGCAGGTTATAAATGTCGATAAACGGTCACCGTTTTGCCTGTTGCTGCTGGCTATTCGTTTCTTTGTTGCTGTTCTTCCGTCATTCCTTTTTTTCGGCCATTCCTGTGAAAACAGGAATCCTCTGGCTCAATATTCCCTGCGATTTATTGACTTTTTCATCTGAATTATTGGAGTAAAAACAGACAGAGATAATAAATCGCAGGAACTTTTTTTCTTTTGATTAGTCTATAAAGGAATGATCGGCAGCCTTAAAGTGGGTCAGACTAAAATATACCTATTATAATTAGAGAGTGCCTGTAGATTAATTGATGTCAAAGGCATAACAGGTTTCAGATAGTTTTATGAAAAATATAACATGAGCGATATTATTTTTCCCTAAAATAAAAAGTGCATATCACAAAAACTATCAGAGTCATTATGTATAAATGAATAGCCTGTTTTTATTCCAAATATTGAGGGGCGGCCTTATGACAAAAGCACCGGATACAGATAATCAATTAATAAATAGGGTTAAAGAAGGTGAAAAGCAGGCTTTTGACCTCTTAGTCATCAGATATCAATACAAAATTTTGGCACTGGTTAGTAACTATATAAAGAATCGAAACGAAGTACAGGATGTGGCTCAAGAAACTTTTATTAAAGCTTACCGTGCTTTGAATAATTTTAGAGGAGACAGCGCTTTTTATACATGGTTATACAGAATTGCAATTAATACAGCAAAAAACCATGTAATATCTCAACAGAGAAAATCATTGGGTGTAGATATTGATATAGATGAAACTGAGCATTTTGATGAAGATAATCTTTATGAAATAAGTACACCGGAAGATATTCTGTATAAAGAAGAAGTTAAAGAAACTATATTTAATGTTATTAATAGCTTGCCTGATGGACTAAGAACCGCAATAACGTTACGCGAAATCGACGGTTTAAGCTATGAAGAAATTTCTGATGTAATGGACTGTCCTGTTGGAACAGTAAGATCAAGAATTTTTAGGGCACGTACAGCCATTGATAAAGCATTGGCAGCTTTGGTATAACAAAAAAATAAAGTTTTATAAATGTCTGTAAATAGAGGTTTTTATGAAAAAAGATAACAAAAACGAACAGCTGAAAGAGTCGTTGTCAGCAGTCATGGATGGCGAAGCTAATGAGGATGATCTGCATGATGTGCTGGCAAACTTTCATAATAAAAAAATACAAAGTGTTGCTAAACGTTATCAGTTAATCGGTGATGTTTTAAGAAACAACAAAACGCCTCCTATCAATATTGATCTGTCTGATAGGGTTGCTGAAGTTATTAACAAACAACCGAATTTTGCGGTGACCAAAAGCTTAATTGTACATAATAATTTTCAGTGGATGAACCATATAAGCAAATATGCATTTGCGGCTTCTTTTGTTTTAGCGGTACTTGTCGGTGCAGGTATTTGGAAGTATAACCAGCCTATTACTACCACATATGAAAATAATTCAATATTACTTTCTGATGCTGGTGCAGATGGCTATTCTCCAAAAGTGACATATGGAGAGTATGAGCATGTCCATGAAATACCTACTGCTATTGATCCTCAACAACAAAAACAGCATGTTATGCGAGCAATAGATAAGCAAGTGCTTAAACGATTTAAAGCTTATAGTTTTCAGCATGCAGAAGAAATCGATATGAAAAGTATGCAGGGTATGTTGCCCTTTGTACGGGCTGTTAAGTTTCAGTTATATTAATGGATACTCAAATTGAATTAATTTTATAGCAGATTATGTTATATTTGCTTTTTGGTGTGTACACAAACAGTGTATTGTTGCGAATTAAAGTAATTAATCTTTTAAAGTGCAATCTGAGGACAGTTTCTGTAGATTGAACAACAAGAGAAGAATGATTTTTTTAATCGGAGAATTTCAATTAATCGGTATATATTTTTTTGGCAAATACCTATGATATTGCAATACAAAAACTACTAATGTTTAGCGGTGACTTTCGGAGTGTGACAACAACTGAATAATAAACGTATTTTAAATATCGGTTTTTAGTTGTAGATTAGGGAAATAATAAAACACTGCATGGTATTGAATAATAATCAGAAAAAGAATATTAAAAATCTTTTTTCTGAAAAATCACTGTAGCGCCAAAACAAAAGTCAACCGTCTTTTTTTAGATGATAATAACAGATTAAATATGCAGATGCTCTACGGAAAGAACTACTAAAAATAATAACTTATGAAGTGACATATTTATAAACTTCAAAAAATCAGATTGGTTTTCTAAGAAAATTATTGTTATTAAAGGATTGTAAAAAACTAAAATTTAGTGCTTTGAGATTTGACTGGTATATAACTTTTATAATCGATGATTATATAAAATTCTGTGAAAGAATATTTTTTGGTCTTTTAAAAGTATGTTGGTTTTAAAAATATTTTATTGAAACAAGAGTGAAGTCTTGCAGAGAGATTATTTCTCAAACTAAATAAAGTCATTGTTGAATTGCTATCAGGTATAAGCGGTTAGCGCACCATTACCATGTTGAGCTATATGCGCAGTTTCAATAAAATGGTTAACTTAACTGTCAACGCCATCTGACTAAAAAATTTAATATCAGCAAAATGATCACAGATAACAGAGCCATTTAACTTGCTGCATCTGCTGTGATCATTAAAATATTATGGCTGTCTAAATTGAAGCGATTATGAAATATCAAGGCTCTTAACATGAATGTTTTATTTGTCTAAAACTCAGAAGGTGTGAAATGTTGTGATAAATACTTTTTTTATAAACAAACTTTTAATTCATTCTGATAACATAAAGAGAATTTTTATTATTTTTCTTCTTTTATTGCCATGCTCTGTTACTCTTTTTTCTCAGGAGGATACATCGGCATTTGTTGCATTAAAGCAGATAGAGTACATGCTGCATGCAATGCGTACTGAAAATTATGAGCAAATTTTTATTTATGAAGATCAGTCTGGAATCTCTACTGTAAAATTAATTCACATGAAACCTGATAAACATGAATATGAACGACTGGTCTTTCTCGATGGTCATGAAAGAGAGTTTTTAAGGAAAGACCATAAAATAGTAGAAGTAGATGGTTTTAAAAAGCATGAATTAGCTAATATTGCCTCTTATATTCCTTTTGAAGGTGAAAATTTTAATATAATTCCTGAAAAGATTAAAAAACTGTATCTTTTTAAAATTGACAAAAATTCCAGGATGGCTGGCAGAGAATGTGCAAAAATTTCAATTATTCCAAAAGACAAGGATCGGTATGGTTTTTTGCTGTGGATAGACAGATCAACACATATTCTGCTGCGCATGGATCTGATTAATGAAAACAATGCGGTACTTGAGCGTTTCATGGTTGTTAAATTTAAACCCGGTAACGCTTTAACAGACAAGGATGTTTTATGGGTAAAGGGAGCTGCGGCTAATAAAAAGGTTAATATGAAAATACCTGATCAGGGTAAACTGCATAAAGCAGGTGAGAAGACAACGATATTTCCATGGAGTATCGATTGGTTACCAGCAGGCTATTATCATTATAATACCAACACAGTTCTCAGCCCTGTAAATAATGAAATTTTTGCGAATCATATACTATATTCTGATGGTCTTTCATCTTTTTCTGTTTATGTGGAAAAAGATACATCAGGGAAGCTTAGCCATTCTGTGCAGAAATTTGGTGCATATACCGTTGCTGTTCATGTCTTCAGGATTGATGGCAAGGCATATTACTGTGCAACGCTGGTTGGAGAGCTACCCCTGGCTACTGCCGAACGAATTGTAGCATCTATTCACAGAAAATAATGTAGAACAAAAGGGTAAAAATTATTCATAAAACGGGCTTATATTTATTCTGTGTCTATACTATAAATTTACAGCAGTCTGCCAGATTTCAGTAAATTTGCAAAAATGTTGTGTTATAGTAATTAACTATACCATTATAATTTATAACCTTAACATTCAATGATTTAATGGAGAAATTATTAATATGAGAAATTATCGAATACTATTTTTGGGGGTCATTACCACAATAGTAATGTTTTTTTCTTCTTTATCACTATGCTACGCAAAAGATTTAAAAAAAGAAAATACTGCTACTGCATCTGTAATGCCCGTGTCAGCTAATGACACACTTTCTGACCTTTTTGAAACTGAAAAACCTGCACCTAAGCATGAGGCTACATCTTCTTCTTGTGCTTTGCCTAATTTTGTAAAATTAGCACAGAGTGTATCTCCTGCTGTTGTTAATATCAGAACGCTGGTGAAACCAAAGCAGGTGTTTTCTCCGTTTGATGGTCCTGATAATCCTTTCAGCGAATTTTTTCGTCGCTTGTATCCGCAAGAGCGACAAGCGCCTGAGCATAATCAAAAACCAGTGCCTAAATATTTAGGATCTGGTTTTATACTTTCGCATGATGGTTATATATTAACTAATGCACACGTTATAAAAGATGCTGATGAAATCATGGTAAAACTCAGAGATCGTCGTGAATTTAAAGCAAAAATTATTGGTAGTGACAAAGCTACAGACTTAGCGCTGTTAAAAATTGATGCCAAAGATTTACCTGTTCTCCAATTAGGTGATACAACACATTTAAAACCCGGACAATGGGTTATGGCTATCGGTTCACCTTATGGATTAGATTATACGGTAACCAAAGGTATAATTAGTGCACTAAATCGTAGCCTGAGCAGTACAACCTATGTTCCTTTCATTCAAACCGATGTTCCAATTAATCCTGGTAACTCTGGTGGACCTCTGGTTGATATGAATGGAAGTGTCATTGGAGTAAACTCACAAATTGTAACCACATCGGGTGGTTTTATGGGGCTGTCTTTTGCAATCCCTGCTGATGAAGCAGCCTATGTTGTCAAACAATTAAAAGCACATGGAAAAGTTGAGCGTGGCTGGTTGGGAGTTACTTTCCAGGATATCGATCAAAATCTTGCTAAATCGTTTAAACTTCCTCATCCTGAAGGTGCTCTGATTTCCCAGGTTGTTCCTAATTCTCCGGCTGCAAAAGCGGGCTTTAAATCAGGAGATATTATTCTGGAATTTAACAAGCAAAAAGTTGAGTACTTCAATGACTTACCAGCTATTGTGGGCAGAATTCCTGTGGGAACCAAAGCAGAAGCTAAAGTATGGCGTGATGGTAAAATGATCACTCTTGAAGCCACTATTAAAAAACAAAACAGCGAAAGGGATTCAGCGACGGGTGCCAGATTAAGTGAATATTTAGGCATCGGCGTACAATCACTGGATGATCAATGGCGTAAAACACTTAATATTTCTGATGATCAGCAAATAAGTGGTGTTATTGTGACCAGCATTCCAAGAGATAGTGTGGGTGCACAATGGGAGTTAAGACCAAGGGATATTATTACTAATTTAGATGGCAGACCAATTACAAACAAAAAAGACTTTGATGAAGCAGACAAGGCGCTGGCGAAACGAAAACAGGAACTCAAAGGCAAAAAAGGTAATGGAGAGAATGTCTCTATTCGAATTATTCGTGATGGTGCAGCTTATTACAAAGCTTATCCCCTGGAAGAATCAAATGATAGCCATGATAAATTAAGAGATAGTTTCAACAGAGACTAAAAGAGTATTACTGATTGTTGAGGCAGTTATTTGTAACGCCTCAGCAATATTATCAAATATACCGTAAAACCTCGCCCTTCAGAATCCGCATCGTAACCACATGTATTGAGCTCCGGTTTTTATTCACAGGTTTATCTTCTGCTGAATATACTAATCTTTACTGAACATACAGTGGGGATAAGTTTGTCGAATCCATGAAGAGGATTTCTCAATGCCATAGTTGCCAGCTTCGTTGACTGAGCCTGTCGAAATCCGTCTGCTTATATCCTCAAGGCTTCGACAAGCTCAGCCCACGGTTTATGCCAAAAAGACTGGTATATTCAGCAGCAGGCAACCTGACAGGATAAAAATAATAACTTAAAAAATGTGACTGAGAGACAAGCTTCAGCCAAGCGATGTCCTGAGCCTGCCGAAGGGCGATGTCCTGATTCTGTCGAAGAAGAAATCAAATACCAGACAGCCACTCTCTGGCACCCTGCACAGAAAAGGTTCTCGCTCCATGGCTTGATAACAACAGGTCTTCCGGCAAATACTTATCAAATTTTTCTATATGTGTTTCAGGAGCCAGTTTGGCAAGCTGGTATTCATTGGGTAAATCGCTTTGCGCAAACTTTCTCAATATTTTTTTGATCTCTGCCGGAGAAGATTTTTCTGCTTCAATAACCCCGCCACAGACGCTTATTTTAAAGCCTTGCTGAGCCAGCAGCATAGCAATCGTATTGGTTACTTTATCTCCTCTCCATGTAAATATCGCTGTAGCGTTCCCGTGGTGCACTACTGATTCACGGTCAAGTTTTGCTTCTGCAAAAAAACTGACACTTTCTGCAAACAATGCCTGTGCAGTTTTATTAACAAAATCAACTTTCTTTTCATCAGCTGCAATCCGATAATCTCCTGTTTTTAATATGTGAAACATCTCTTGTCGCACCGTATCATGTATGGAGATACCATTTCCTCCAAATTTCGGAGGCTGACCACCTGCTGCACTGACAACAGAAACAGTTTTTTTCTTATTATTAACTTCTGTTACTTTCCAGAACTTGCCACCAAATACAATGTACTGATCTTCCATGATAAATGAATCAACAGGTAATGTTCCTAATGTTTTACCGTTAAATATAATACGATATTCTTCCGGTGTGTTGAATGCGGCATAAAATGCATAGTGTCCAACGATTGCTTCTCCTTTTATGCCCAGCACCAGTTCACCACTTTGTAATTGCGTTAGCAGCTCTTCCTGACCCATGTGGATTAACAAAGACTTAAACGTCTGAGGACAAACTTTTTGAAAAGGTCCTTCTTTACTGAGCAGGCTGTAAAGTTGATCTGCTCTGATGCCTCCCCATTGCGCTACGATTGCCAGTGTCTGATGCAGCAATGTAGAAAAATGGCACAGTGTGGTATCAGCAGGCTCAAACCACTGTTTTTCTATTAACAGCCGGACCATAGCCAGAGACTGAATGAGTTGCAGCCTCATTTTATCTGCTATATTTGCATTTTTGTTTAATGCTCTCTCTTCTATCATAACCCGAAGTTTAGCCGGTTGCCCCCTGCGACCAGACCGACCCATACGTTGCCTTAAACCAGACACTGAAGATGGAGGGGTTACCTGAATAACAGAATCGACCTTTCCGATATCTATTCCCAACTCTAGCGTCATAGTGCAGACAGCGGTGGTTGGTAAATCTTCTCTTTGCAATCGTTTTTCCAGCTGTTCTCGGTGTTCCTTTGCCAAAGAGCCGTGATGAGGGAAGAATTCGTTGGGTACAACAAAGTGTGCGCAGAAATGGCTAAGCTGAGCAGCAATAGCTTCTGTATTATTGCGGCTGTTGGTAAAAATCAGATGGTTGCTGCCTCTGCAAATTTTAAATAGATCCTGGCATATAGTTCTGCTATCAGTACCTTGCTGTTGCTGATCTTCATTAACAGGCGTAATACAATAACCTCTCACCTGAATTTTTATTACCGAAACAGATTTTAAATCTTTGATAATCTCACAGGGAAAACTTTGGTTGGGTCGCAGCAATTGCGGAACATCGTTTAACCGACCCAAAGTGGCACTCAATGCAACTCTGGGGATGGGTTTTTTCAACCGGCCCAGTAAATGTTCCAGCCGGTTTAGCAGTGACAATAAATGATGTCCCCGCTCAGTTCCAATAAAGGCATGAAATTCATCAATAGCAATATACTGCAGTTGACTAAAGGTTTTTCTAACCCAGTCTGCTTCTCTGATCAGGAGTGATTCCAGAGATTCAGGTGTTATAAGAATAATACCGGAAGGAGACTTTCGCAGCTGTTTTTTTCTGCTAACAGAACTGTCTCCATGCCACGGGGTTACCCGCATTGATAATAAATCAGCCAGACTTTCTAAGCGACGGTCCTGATCATTGATCAGTGCTTTTAGTGGGCTGATGTATAAAATACTTACCCCGTTTTCCTGATCAGCAACGGCACTGCAGGCGGGTAGAAAAAAAGCTTCGGTTTTTCCGGCCGCCGTTGCTGCACTGATCAGAACATCTGTATGCTGTGATAGTATCGGAGCAACAGCTTGCTGTTGAATCTCTCTTAGCGCTGTCCACCCTTGTTGAAAGCACCACTTCTGAATACGAAAATCCAGCTGTTGATAAGCACCCATTATAATCTAAAGTCAGCCAGTTCTGCGTTTCTGCTCTCTTCATTTTGCAGCACTAAATCAGCAGACTGCTCTTTTTCAACCTCAACAGAAGTAATGAGTTGTTCCCATGAAATTGCAGGGTTTTGTTCTATGACTGTTAACATGTCTAAAAAGGCTTTGATTGTGTTTCTTGGTGTTCTGAAGTACATGTCACCAATCGTTTGGTTGCAATGGTGCAAAAAAGATTTTAGCGACTTATCCGGCACCAGGTATTTGTCTTCATCACCTCCAGCATAGACATGGCGTAAGTTTTTCAGCAGAAGAAATAACTCTTCTGGCGTAAGATTTGCAAGATGCAATGCCGGAGAAGAATAATCAATAACACCCAATTGCTTGGCAAAACTGTTATCAGCCAGTCTTGATTGTAATGCTTCATAGCTATACAAACCTTTTCTTGGGTCCAGCAGAAATTCGGGTGTACCGCCTAATAAAAAGCCCAGATATTCAGCCGTACCCTGCAGGTTATCATTCAGTATGCGTAAAATCTGTTCGTAGTTTGCAGTTCTTGATTGAGTACTGTTTAATTTGTACAGATTAACCATCTCATCTAAGTTAACCAACAATCCCTGATATCCGGCCTGTCGAACAAAAAGACTCATTAATTTTAATGCATCATAGAACGATGTATCAGAGATTATTGTTCTGACCCCCAGTTCTTTATGGGCCTCAGTTTTTGTGGAATATTCAGCCCGCAACCATTTTATGGCATTTAATTTCAATTCTTCATTATCTTGCTCATGCCCGTTCCAGTAAATTTCGATGACTTTAGCAAAATCATAACCGCCCACCAACTCTGACAGCGATGCCAGTTTTTCATGAATAACAGCGTTAACACTTTTACCGACTGTATCTGCTTCTCTACGTACTTCAGTGATAAATTTTTCCACAACACTGGTGAGTGCATTACCATCGGGCTTGTTCCTGGTGGACAGATTTCGCATTAACTCTGAATAGAGATTACGCGCTTGTCCGCCAGATGAATAAAGTCTTCGGTTTGGAGATAAATCAGCATGCACAGTGACCAATTTATGCTCCAGTGCAATGGCTCTGACTACGCTTAAAAAGAATGTTTTTCCGGATCCATATTCACCGATAATTAATCTAAAAGCTGAACCTCCACTGGCGATACGTTCCACATCAGTGATTAATGCTTTTAATTCATTGACCCGACCAACCTGAATATGCTGGATTCCAATCTTAGGTGTAACACCTGCTTTCAGAGACTGAATAATAGCATCTCTTTCTTTAGGTTTAATTCTCTTAATTGTCATAAAATTATCTTATCCTCTTAACTCTTCAGCAACTTCAAAATCTATACAGAAGTCGCCATCATCATCTATCAATGCCGCATCAACGCTTTCAAAGGACCAGTCATTAATTGTTTCAATAGCACCATCGGGCATTAAGCGTAGTTTGTCGCATAAAGCCATAACATCTTCACGGGCCCATTTTTCTTTAGTAATCAGTTGTTCATAAAGTTTCTGATGAGCATCATCTAAGCCGGTGATAACTTCAGCTACAGCTGTTGGTATTTCTTCTGTTTCTGTGGTATCTTCAGTGAAAATATTGCCCAGTACTTTTTGCACTGCATGCGTCTCTTGTTTATGTAACGCCAGTGTTTCTGCATCTAATTCAAAACCGCTGTTAATGGTATTTTTTCTTTGTTTACCACCAGGTTTAGCGGTTTTTTTGGTCACAAACGGTTTGGTCGAAGAAAAACCATGCATATCACCGGGTACCTGTGATTTATCCAACCCAAGTGCTGTATAAGCTTTTTCCACCAGTTTGATTTCACTGACGTTGGTTTTTCCGCCCGCTAAAGCAACTGAAATTATAAACTGTCTGATCAGTTGCTTTTCATCGGCATCCATTTCATTAAGCTGTGTTTTCATGCCGAGCATATTGGCTGGAGTATTTAAGCGCCAGGTCAGATAGGCGTGCGAAGCATTTTTTTCTACCGACGTAAGTATATTGCTATGGTCAATTAAATTTTTCATAACCATATATCTTTTTTCATTTATCTGACCATTAGCAGTTGCTATCATTGCACCAAGTCGAAGTGATAGATTTATCCATTGTGTTGTGTTTGTGGTAAGATCAAATGAGTCACATTCATCCGGAAGCTTAAATAAAGCGACATATTCATCCGCTTTTTTTATTCTTTCCTGGTGCAACAGTACATCCGGCGCAATTCCAAAACCACATTTTTGTGCAAATTGTTGCATCAACATCTGGTGTTTTTTGTGAACGATATCGGGGAGTTTTTTTTGCAAATGCTTCCAAAAATCTTTGACTGTAGTCAGACCCTGTTGTTTAGAAATAACTTTATTTGCCCATTTTGTGAATTGACTAAACACAGGTGAACCAAATCGCTGATCATTCATTAACAAATTAGGTAGCAGTATCAGTGCTTCCAAATCATCTTCTGATGATCCGTACTTATTATAGTAGCTATCGTATGCGGTTAATTCCTGCATGCAAACCTCTGCAACCTTTAGAATTTTATCAAGCGGCTTTTCAAGCACACTGGGATCTGACAGACCTTTAATGCAAATTCTAATATCATGAATGCATCTGTTAACGGGTTGATAAGTAAACTGTAACCTTTCTTTGTTGGGTTTAATCATCATTCCGGCAGGAAGTTGCTTGTCATATTGAAGACAGAACAGATCATGAAACAATTGTTTGCAATCCGACACAGGATCTAAAAAATCGTCATCAGAATCAAATATCAACCAGAAAAAAGCCAGTTCAGCTCCCACAGACCGTCCTTCGGCAACCGTTTGAGCGAGCATGAATTGGAATGACCACCTGTTAACAGATAATGAAGACATATATTTTTCAGTCATCAGTTCTGGTTGTTTTATAAGCATTAACTGAATGAAAGAATTTACACTATCGTGAAATCTGGGGTAGCGCCCGTAAATGTTTTTCAGACGAATAACTTCATTTAGGATGGCTATAAATTCACTATCTGGAATATTACAATCCATATCAGAAATTATACGTCGTTCTATGCCAGAAAAGTACAGAAGGATGTAACTCAGTGATATGTCAGGATCACAGCGTCCGGAGGCTAACCAGTCTAAATATTCTCCCCGGGTTATTTCACAAAGAGCTGTATAATTATAAACAATATGGAGGAATTGAGAAAAATAGCTATATTGATAGTCAGAGAGTGAGTTTTTTTTAGACTGGGTCGTTAACCTGGTTTTAGCCGCCGGTAATGATGGATTAATGAGAGCAGGTTCTATATAATCATCATCATCCAGACCACGTATGTCTTCACCCACATAGATAAAACCTTGCTTAAGCTTACGCCCATGTATTGTTACTGATTGATTGGGTTTTACCCACAGTTTTTCTGCATATTCAGCAGCAAATTGTTTGATGGCTGTCTGCTTCAACAGAGCAGCACTATCATAAGCCTCTTCTTCTAGTGGACCAAGTAGAAAAGATTTTAATTCATCGTCAGATAGCTCAAGGTTTTTTTGTTTTTTTATCTCCGCTTCGTGCTGTATTTTAGCCTTTTTTGCTTTTTTTGCTTTTCGACGTTTTATCCTCGGTTTAGATACTGGCATGTTTTGCTCTCAATTGTTTTGGATTTTGCTATAAACAATAATAATTAGAAAAGTTAATTGTTTTGTATACGATTTATTGATCCATTTGATCTAAAATTAATTTTCTGTGTTCAGTTGTAACATGCAACAATGCACAGACCTTCTTTTTACTCCGGGTACCATTCCAGGCAGAAAAGATTGTTCACATTTTTATAATTTATTGTGAAGTGAATTTATGGTTGAAATAAACATTGTTTAACAGTTAAATGCCGAGTATAACAAAAATATCTGCATCTACAAAACTTATTGACAGTTTTTTAAATTTTGCTCCGACAACATGATACAGCTTATACTCATCTAATTTGAATGTTTCAGATTGATAAATTAACTGACAATTTGATACCAGTAAATATTACCAAAAGCTTCTTTTTCACCTCGCATTTGTATTATTTTGTTAATGAGGTAATTTTGCGACTGGCTAGATAGCATCGCCCTTTTTTAGTTTTCTGGCATATATTTTTAATTTCTTTTTCCGTAGTGGTTGCCACAGCCAGTGATATTGGGTAAAAGCTTCTCTTAAAGGCATTTGTGTATAGACCCGGATAAAACGATAAAGATCCCGCTTTGTAAGTCCTATATTTAAAGCTGAAAACCATAGTGCTGCTATATCTTTGATAATCCAGCGCCTGGGTGTTGCCGTTCTTATTTGGCAGCGATGTAAGTCAATCAGCCAGAGTTTTATTGATTCTGCTTTTACATTATCCTTTCCTTTCGGAATATGTAGTAAAAAGTGGCAAAGATAAAAGTCTCTGTGGTTAACTCCATTGCAGTGAAGTTTACGGCTAATACCTGCAACCTGAGTAATCAGCTCTTTTTTTAATTTAAATGGAGCTGGTGTAACAGCCCAGTCCATACAAAAATCTTCCAGGCTGATGGTTTGAGTTAACTCATGCGTAATGATAAATGATTGTTGTCTTGCAGGATTGCCATGTTCTTTTCCATAAGCAGCCACTGATAAAGTGGCAATGCTAAGTTGCTCCAGTTTGCGGATAGCTTTATATTCATCTTCAGCCCCTAAAACTGGTTTTCTTAAGCGCAGTAAATCACCGAATATTGCTAACCATCCAACCCCGTAGTGAATTTTTAAAAAATAACCTTTACCCAGAAGATAAAAACGTACTGTCTTTCTTGCTTCCAGTGCCCGAAAAATTTCACCGTCGATGTGTTCAATAACCCTGAATGGGTTTTTATCTTTCCATAACTGAATGAAGGGTTCAGTCAAATAAAGCATGTAATCTTTAGTATCTATATACATTGCTACAGTTTAAAACTCCATGTAGGGATTAGCATACAGTCTCCGGTCTGAGCTTTTTATTGAGAATATTTTCTATAATTGCAGCAGCCCGCTCTGGCATACTATAAATATCAGTTTTTTCAGAAAACGCAATAGCATTATTTTTCCATTGCCGCCTCTTTTCACTGGTTAAAATTTCCTGTAACTGTTGGTTTAAAATTGACTGTTTAAATGGTGAAGGTGTGATTAACCCGACATCAGCTTCTGCAATATAATGTGCATAACCACATACATCGGTACACAAAACCGGCAAACCTGCAACCAGTGATTCTAATAATACAGTACCCGTGTTTTCATTATATGCAGGATGTATCAGCGCATCTGCACCTTGTAACAAAGCCGGAACATCTTCCATTCCGGGATAAAAAAAGACTTGTTTGTCAATTTTTAATTTATGTGCCTGTTGTTTGAATTTGTGTGTTTTATCTTTGCCTACAATAAAAAATTTAACCTGACTGCGCAGTATTATAGGCAAAGCACTCAAAGCCAGCAATGCACGATCCAACCCTTTAGTAATAAAACCGGAACCTAATAGAAGCAGTAATTTTTCATCGGGGAGGATGTGATGCTTCTTTCTGAAATGGCGACGTATATTATCTGCATCACAGGTACGTTTACGATCTTTTGCAATACCTGGAGGTAACAGATGTATTCGCTCTTCTTCAGTACCATAACATTGGTAAAACAGCGCTTTTTGTTTTTTGGACAGCGATAATATTTCTGTTGCAGCCCCGGCGGCAAAAACGCTGTGCTCACAAGCTGCAAAGTGCCTGTAACGTCTGCCCCAACGATAAAAGAAAGGACGCAATTTCCTGGCTTTGTCTTCATAGCAAGAGTCCGCTGCATAGTAAATATCCAGTCCTGGCATTTTGTTGAAGCCAATAACCAGATCGGCGGGAGATTGCTGCAGTTGTCTGTTTACCCAGTGATGAAATTTGTTGTTCCGTGTGCAGGCAGAAAATGCCTTTGGACGATAAATGTTCAGATTAAAATGATCAGGCTGTTCTCCTTCCCATACCATGGTATAAACAGATATATTGTACCCTTTTTGATAGCAATGCTGTGCAATACGTAAGAAATCCCGCTGTAATCCCCCAAAAGGGAAGTACTTATACAAAACAAAAGCTAAGTTTATGCTGTTCTTCATGCTTTAAAGGCTCTTTAGTATTATGGTTGTAAGCAATGCTTATTTAATTCTGACCATACTCGCTCAGGCGTTAAAAGTGTAGTTTTGGTAAGATCTGTTTCATGTTTGTTTGCATCTGCACTATAGTCTTTGCAGGTCAGATGAATCTGATTGGTACCATAAGTTCCAATTAGTTTTGGGCACGTAGGTCCGTATAAAGAAATAGCCGGAATATTAAGTGCTGCGGTTAAGTGTCCGGGTCCGCTATCCACAGCAACCACTGCCTGTGCCTGCAGTAAAGCCGCTGCAAGATGTTCAAGATTTAGCCTCGGTAATACAAAAGTATTCTGACCGGAAGCTGCAATTAATTCGGCACGCTGCTGCTCCTGTTCATTGCCCCATGGAAGATAAATAACAAATCCGTTCTGTTCAGCAATGGTTACAAGTTTACACCAGTTAGCCACAGACCAGTGTTTTTCCTTTCTGGTGGTGCCATGCAAAAAAATCAAGGCAGGTTTTGTACTGTTTTTGGTAACCACATTTGGTAAAACGAGATGAGAAAATCTGTCAGAGGGTAAGTTAAACTGTCCTGGTGAAAGGGGGGCAGAGTATTTGAGTGAAGCCGCAAAAAGCTGACGTGTTCTCTCTATCGCATGTTGTTTTTTGGATACATTATGTCGATGTGAATAAGCATAAGATGCAACTGGCTCGCGAATTGATTTTTTGTCAAATCCATGTACGGGCGCTGTAACATAACGTGTCAGTAAAGCGCTTTTGATTAATCCCTGTGCATCAATAACACAATGATATTTTTCTGATCTTAGCTGATGTTTAAATACGCTCCATTCACCCGACCAGATGGTCTTTAAAATATTTTTCCGCCACCGTCTTAACCCAACTGGAATTACTTTATTAACAGCAGGATGCCATGTGGGAATTTCCTGGAATCCTTCTTCTGCTATCCAGTCAAAGCGAATACCATTGATAGCAGCAGCTGCATCTGTTAAGGCCGGCAGTGTGTGCAAAATATCTCCGAGGGAGCTGGTTTTAATAATCAGCACTTTCATAGCAGATTCTCTCAGTTATAACCTGACGCTCAAAGTAATCAGGACAAATATCTTATGCAATTGTATACGCTATGTAGTCGCTGGATTTTAATTTTTTCCAGCAAAAATGTCAATAGAAATTAAAAAAACTGCCTTATATCCCCGCCCTGAAGCTGTCTCTTAATCACATTTTAGACGCTTATTGTTACCCTGGTTGAATATACCAGCTTTTTCATAAAGCCATGGGCTTCGACAGGTTCAGCCCACAGTGCATTCAGTAAAGATTGGTATATTCAGCAGAAAATAAACCTGTGAAAATCGGAGCTTAAAAAAATGTGGTTAAGAGACAGACCCTGAAGGAGGATGTTTTGCTGCATACCTGATAAATTTCGCTCAATAAGAAATGACTTTCGTCAGCATAATCATTCAAAATTTGTATAAAAAAATCAATAAAAGCTGATTAATATTCTCAATCAATACTATATAGAAGACCGGTTTGAATAAGAGATATAAATTTTTTTATTTTTTTTAAAAAAAATAGCTTGCAATATGATATTCATTCATTATATAAATACGGAGCAGTGAAAAATGCAGATGCGTCAGGTAATAATAAACATAATTTGATTCTCTATATAACTAAACCAGCAATAATAGTTTTTGTTCGTCGCAATAATGTTAGGAGCAGAGGCATTTTATATAAAACTATCTGAGCTATTTGATCGTGTAGCTGCACATTAACTTATAATTATATTGAGTTTAAACAAATAAATATACAAGAGTTAATTATGCATTTGTTAATTAACTTATCTTTTTAATTTAAGATATTACAGATTATTTTTTGAGAGATATGAGCATGTCTAAAGTGTCTTGCTTTAGGGCAACTGCTGTTTGCTTAACAGCAGGTTTACTTGTGGGGTTGCAATTTTTATTGCAGGGTTTGCCGGGTATTATGGTTAAACCTTTGAGTGATGCATTTAATATTAGTTTGACGCAAGTTGGTGTATTATCCAGTTCTATGATCTATCTGTATATTATATTGCAGGCACCAGCCGGAAAAATAGCCAGTTTCTATGGGGAAAAGTTTTGCCTGGTGATAGCATCAGGATCTTTAGCTGTACTTTGCCTCTTATTTACAGTGGTATCTACTTATACCAGTGCAGTGATTATACGTATGCTCATGGGAGTTGCTGCAGCACCGGGTGTTGTGTGCGTAATGCTACTAATCAGTCGCTGGTTTTCGGCGCGCTCCTTTGCCTTTATTGCAGGGGTTTGGGAGGCTGTTAACATGGTTATTGCTGCTTCAGGACCTGTTTTTATGAGTAAAGTTGTCAACACACATGGATGGAAAACCGTTCTGCTATTAATTGCAGGTATTTGCGTTGTTGTTTTGATAATGAATGTCCTGATTGTCACAAATGCACCAGAAGGATATGAAGCAGAAAAAGATGATATGCCTGAAGAAAAGACAGAAGAAAGCGGTGGCTGGCAAGCGAAAAATCCTTTTTTTCGACTTATAAAAAATGTTTCATTTGTATCAAACTGTGTATTTATATTGGGATTGTTTTCGGTGGTCAATGTGTTTGCTTCTTTATGGGGTATACCTTTCATGCGTGCAGCCTATCCTGAACATTCTCTGGAAGCAACACAAGCTATTTCGTTTGTCTTTATTGGTTTAGCCATTGGTGCACCACTGACAGGTGCAATTGCAAGCTACATAAACAGGTTGCGCCTTATAATGTTTTGGTGTGCATTGATTACTCTGCTTTGTCTGACAGTGCTTTTTTATTATCCAGTCAGTTTTAAGGTGGCTGGTGGTATTTTGTTCATACTGGGAGTGAGCGCAAGTGCTTATATGTTACCTTTTTCTGCAATAAGGCGTGATATACCTCCAGCCTTGCTTTATTTGGCTAATGCTATTTTAAACGCAGCCAGCCTGTTGGCAGCACCTTTATTTCAGCCACTAATAGGCAAGATTTTAGATCTTCATTCTCAGCATGCAGTACAGCTAACGATGGAAAATTTTCAGGTTGCATTGCTACCACTTTATATTATTGTGTGTGTTGCTATTTTTTCTCTTATCTGGATTAAAGAAAATAAAATGTACAGCCAGTAATAATATACAGAGCTTAGCCTGGATTGAAAAAACTTTATTTTGCCTGATAACTGCTCAGGGTGCATTAAACCTGAGCGGATATTTCTGGCATAAAACATTTATATCAGAAAGCTTATATCGCATAGCATGTAATGCTGGAAATATAATTCTTCCAACGTATAATAACAGATTTTTTACCAGGCACGCCGTAAAGCCTCGTCCTTCAGGATCTGTCTCTTGGTCACATTTTTTTAAGCTCTGATTTTTATTCGCAGGTTTATTTTCTGCTAAATATATCAACCTTTACTGAATACACCGTGGGCTGAGCCTGTCGAAGCCCGGCTGTTTTTGAC